>NZ_RCOE01000064.1:0-85898 GCF_004321495.1 Pseudomonas sp. Sample_10 | reverse complement strand
CAAGGAGTTTTCCGTTTCGACTGCGCCGGAAGTGGGGCGAATTATAGACACCTGAAATCTGCCGTCAAGCGTTGATTTAGTTTTTTTATCAATAACTTACGAAAGGCAAGAAAACAGCGCACCTGCACACACAAAACCCGCGCCTTCTATATAGAAGGCGCCTTCAGAGCACACCTGCGTCCTTCAACGCAGCCACCACACCCGCATCCAGCCCCAGCACTCGCTGCAGCACTTCCAGCGTATGCTCACCCAACAATGGCGGCGCTTGGCGGTACTCCACCGGCGTTTCGGACAAACGAATAGGACTTGCTACCTGAGGCACCATGCCAGCCAGCGCATGCGGCAATTCAATAGCCAGCCCTCGCGCCTTGACCTGCGGATCGGCAAACATTTGCGCCAGATCGTTGATCGGCCCGCAGGGCACGCCAGCCCGTTCGAGCTCAGCCACCCACTCAGCGGTAGTTTTGAACACCGTCGCCTGGCGGATCAGTGGAATCAGCACCGCTCGGTTGGCCACCCGCTGCTTGTTGGTTGCGAAACGAGGATCGTCTGCCCACTGGGGTTGCCCAGCCACTTCAGCGAACTTTCGGAACTGTCCGTCATTGCCCACGGTGAGGATGAAGTCGCCGTCAGCAGTAGGAAAGTCCTGATAAGGCACGATGTTCGGATGCGCATTGCCCAGGCGCTTCGGCGCATTACCCGTTGTCAGGTAATTCATCGCCTGGTTAGCCAGGCACGCCACCTGGACATCGAGCAGCGCCATATCGATATGCTGTCCGCCACCATCATGATCGCGATGCGCAAGCGCTGCGAGGATTGCCACGGTCGAATAGAGCCCTGTCAGGATGTCCGTCAGCGCAACGCCCACTTTAACCGGCCCGGCGCCTTCCTCACCCTCAGGTCGACCCGTCAGACTCATGAGCCCGCCGAGCCCCTGGATCATGAAGTCGTAGCCAGCGCGCTTGGCATACGGCCCGGTCTGACCAAACCCGGTAATCGAGCAATAGATCAGATTCGGGTTAATCGACCTTAGTGCTTCGTAGTCCAGCCCATAAGCGGCCAGACCACCCACCTTGAAGTTCTCGATCAGGATGTCTGATTTGGCCGCCAGATCACGCACCAGCTTCTGACCTTCAGGGCGCGTGAAGTCGATGGTGACCGACTGCTTGTTGCGATTGGCCGACAGATAATAAGCGGCCTCGCTGGTGTTCTCGCCATAAGCGTCCTTAAGGAAGGGCGGCCCCCAGGCGCGCGTGTCGTCACCGTTGCCAGGGCGCTCGACCTTGATCACTTCGGCGCCAAGGTCGGCGAGGATCTGCCCGGCCCACGGCCCGGCCAATACCCGCGACAAATCCAGTACCCGTAGATGTGAAAGCGCGCCCATGGTCGTTCTCCTATTAATTGAACGCCTGGATGCCGGTCTGCGCGCGACCAAGAATCAGCGCGTGGACGTCGTGTGTACCTTCATAGGTATTCACCACTTCCAGGTTGACCAGGTGACGAGCAACGCCGAACTCATCAGAGATACCGTTGCCACCCAACATGTCACGGGCCATGCGCGCAATGTCCAGCGACTTGCCGCAGGAGTTACGCTTCATCATCGAAGTGATTTCGACTGCCGCAGTACCTTCGTCCTTCATACGACCCAAGCGCAGGCAGCCCTGCAACGCCATGGTGATTTCGGTCTGCATGTCGGCCAGCTTCTTCTGGATCAGCTGAGTCGCAGCCAACGGGCGACCGAACTGCTGACGATCCAGTGTGTATTGGCGAGCGGTGTGCCAGCAGAACTCGGCAGCACCCAGCGCACCCCAGGAGATACCGTACCGAGCGGAGTTCAGACAGGTGAACGGTCCTTTCAAGCCTCGGACATCCGGGAAAATGTTCTCTTCCGGCACGAATACGTTGTCCATCACGATTTCACCGGTGATCGATGCACGCAGGCCGACCTTGCCGTGAATAGCCGGTGCGCTAAGGCCCTTCCAGCCTTTCTCCAGAACGAATCCGCGGATATCACCCGCATCGTCCTTGCCCCAAACGACAAAAACGTCAGCGATCGGGCTGTTGGTGATCCACATCTTGCTACCGGTCAAGCTGTAGCCGCCTTCCACTTTACGCGCACGAGTAATCATCGCGCCCGGGTCGGAACCGTGGTTAGGCTCCGTCAGACCGAAGCAACCGATCCATTCGCCGGAAGCCAGTTTCGGCAGGTATTTCTGCTTTTGAGCTTCGGTACCGAATTCGTTGATCGGCACCATCACCAGCGAGGATTGCACACTCATCATCGAGCGATAGCCCGAATCGACACGCTCGACTTCACGGGCAATCAGGCCATAGCTGACGTAGTTCAGGCCACTGCCGCCGTATTGCTCAGGAATGGTGGCACCCAACAGGCCCACCTCCCCCATCTCGCGAAAGATCGCCGGATCGGTCTTTTCATGGCGGAAAGCTTCGAGAACCCGCGGCGCGAGCTTCTGCTGAGCGAACTGCGCAGCGGTGTCGCGAATCATGCGCTCTTCTTCGGTGAGCTGTTGATCCAGCAGCAGGGGATCGATCCAGTTGAAGCTAGCTTTACCGGCCATGAGTGTGTCCTCTCGAAACAGGTCAAATAACGTGGACTGATCCTAGGCTGGGTTCGGCGTCACGGCAAACGAGGATTTCGCATACTGTTGTGCTAATTTCTCACTCCGAAACGTCGCGCAATGCATTTGAGGCGATGTATTAGTGAGGTGGACGTACATGCGTAGAAAGATACCCAGCACAACCGCCCTGATAAGCTTTGAAGCGGCAGCGCGACACGAAAGCTTTACCAAAGCAGCCGAGGAGCTTTCGCTGACCCAAGGTGCAATCTGTCGACAGATCGCCAGCCTGGAAGAGTTCCTGAATGTGGAACTCTTTCGACGCTCACGGCGCGGTGTAAAGCTGACTGAAGCCGGGCTTTCCTACAGCCGTCGGGTTGCCACTCAACTCGACGCAGTCGAGCGCGACACTTTGTCGGTGATGGGCCAGCAGGGCGCCAACGTAATCGAGCTGGCCGTGGTACCGACTTTCGGCACTCAGTGGTTACTGCCGCGACTCAAAGACTTCCAACACAAACATCCCGAAGTGACGGTCAACCTGACCAACCGGACGCGGCCATTCCTGTTTGCCGACACGGACTTCGATGCCGCGATTTACTTTGGCGACGCGGATTGGTCGGGTACGGAATCCCACCGCTTGATGGGCGAAAATCCCATGCCCGTTTGCAGCCCCGGCCTACTCGGAAAGAAAACCGTCCTTTCCCCCGAAGAAATCGCAGAACTCCCACTCCTGCAGCAAACCACCCGGCCGTATGCCTGGCGTCAGTGGTTCAACTCCCAGCATCTGAACATCCCTCGAGACATGACAGGCCCGCGCTACGAGCTATTCTCAATGCTCGCCCAGGCGGCGATGCACGACATGGGCATTGCATTGATTCCGCCATTCCTGATTCAACGCGAATTGACAGAGAAACGCCTGGTCATCGCCAACCCTCAGGCGCTCTCCAGTATCAAGGCGTATTACTTGATGATTCCTGAGCGAAAGGTCGAATCGGCATCTTTAAGGGCTTTTCGAGATTGGCTGGTCACGCAGGCGCACAGCTATAGCCTAGAAGAATAAAGGCCCGGCCCGCCTTGTTGACCTCGTAGTCAGCTATTCAAAAACCCTACAGATATACGGATATGTCGCTTAAACACAAACTGTTTGGCAAAGCAGTACAAACGTCCCACAAGCGCCTGAAGACGCGGCTTTGCGCCACTATTGAGGGCCGATGCCGCAACATTCATACGGCCGATGTCCAATTTCTTGAATTTGCGCCAGAATCCTTACAAGGCACGGCCTGCAAGGGATTGAGCCGGTTGGTTGCGACATTCGGTCACGGGGTGACTTGTAGTTAATTTTCCGTCACCCGTCATAATCCCTTGAAGGGCACAAAGTTCGCCTGCAAAATGCCGCGCCCCGTCCTGATTTGGCGGGGTCGTGCTGATCGGCCGCCCCAGCCGCACCATCCGTAGTGCATGGGTTTACTCAATAAGATCACGCAGGAGATTTGACGTGCACATTGGTGTTCCTCTCGAAACCCAGACCGGTGAAACACGGGTTGCTGCAACCCCGGAAACCATCAAGAAGCTGATCGGCCAAGGTCATAAGGTCACTGTTCAAAGCGGCGCCGGCATTAACGCCAGTGTTGTCGACAGTGCCTATGAAGCAGCGGGCGCAAGCATTGGCAGCGCCAGCGATGTGTTTGGCGCAGAGCTGATTCTTAAGGTAGTCGCCCCCAGCGACAGCGAACTCGCACTGATCAAGAGCGGCACCATTGTGGTGGGCATGCTCAATCCGTTCAGCAACGAAACCATCGCCAAGATGGCCGAATGCGGCATTACCGCATTCGCACTGGAAGCCGCGCCCCGCACGTCCCGCGCTCAGAGCCTGGATGTGCTGTCATCGCAAGCCAACATTGCCGGCTACAAGGCGGTGTTGCTGGCAGCTCATTACTATCCGCGCTTCATGCCAATGCTGATGACCGCTGCCGGCACCGTGAAAGCGGCGCGCGTTCTGATTCTCGGTGCCGGTGTGGCCGGGTTGCAGGCGATTGCCACGGCAAAACGCCTGGGAGCAGTGATCGAGGCGTCTGACGTGCGTCCTGCAGTCAAGGAGCAGATCGAATCCCTCGGCGCCAAGTTCGTCGACGTGCCTTACGAGACCGATGAAGAGCGCGAATGCGCCGTTGGTGTCGGCGGTTACGCACGCCCCATGCCCGCCAGCTGGATGCAGCGCCAGGCCGCAGCCGTGCACGAACGCGCCAAACAGGCTGACATCGTTATCACCACAGCGCTGATTCCAGGACGCAAGGCACCGACGCTGCTGAGCGCGGAAACCGTGGCACAAATGAAACCGGGTTCGGTGGTCGTCGACCTTGCGGCAGCCCAGGGCGGTAACTGCCCGCTGACCGTAGCCGATCAGGTGGTGGTCGAAAATGGCGTGACCATTGTCGGCCCTACCAACCTGGCCGGCGCGGTGGCAGCCGACGCTTCGGCGCTGTACGCGCGCAACCTGCTGGACTTCATGAAACTGTTGTTCGATAAAGAAGGACAACTGGTGATCAACCTCGAAGACGATATCGTCGCCGCGTGCCTGATGTGCCGCGACGGCCAGATCGTGCGCAAGAACGGCTGAGGATAAAAACAATGGAAGACATGCTGATCTCTGACGGTATCTACAACCTGATCATCTTTGTGCTGGCGATTTATGTCGGTTATCACGTGGTCTGGAACGTGACACCTGCGCTTCACACGCCCCTGATGGCGGTGACCAACGCTATCTCGGCAATTGTGATCGTCGGCGCCATGCTCGCTGCCGCGTTGACCGTCACACCCCTGGGCAAAACCATGGGCACCCTGGCCGTAGCCCTGGCGGCGGTCAATGTGTTCGGTGGCTTCCTGGTCACCCGTCGCATGCTGGAAATGTTCAAGAAAAAAGCGGCGCCAGCAAAAGCTCCGGCAGCCAAGGCCGAAGCAGTCAAGGCTGAGGTGCAGCAAGCATGAGCATGAACCTCGTTACTTCCCTGTACCTGATCGCCTCGGTCTGCTTCATCCAGGCGCTCAAGGGCCTCTCGCATCCAACGACCTCGCGTCGCGGCAACCTGTTCGGCATGCTCGGCATGGGTCTGGCGGTCCTGACGACGGTCGGCCTGATCTACAAATTGGGATCCGAACTGGCCCACGACGGCATCGTCTACGTGATCGTCGGCCTGTTGATCGGCGGTACCGCCGGTTCAATCATGGCCAAACGCGTTGAAATGACCAAAATGCCTGAGCTGGTCGCTTTCATGCACAGCATGATTGGCCTGGCAGCGGTGTTCATTGCCATTGCGGCGGTGGTCGAACCTCAATCGCTGGGCATCGTCAAGCAACTCGGCGACGCCATTCCGGCGGGTAACCGCCTGGAGCTGTTCCTGGGCGCGGCCATTGGTGCAATCACTTTCTCCGGCTCGGTGATCGCGTTCGGCAAACTGTCGGGCAAGTACAAGTTCCGCCTGTTCCAGGGCGCACCGGTACAGTTCAGCGGTCAGCACAAACTGAACCTGCTGTTGGGTGTAGCCACGCTGGCACTGGGCGTGACCTACATGCTGACGGGCAACCTGACTGCCTTCGCCGTGATGTTGGCTCTGGCCTTCGTCATGGGTGTGCTGATCATCATCCCGATCGGTGGCGCCGACATGCCGGTAGTGGTGTCGATGCTCAACAGCTATTCCGGCTGGGCAGCGGCGGGCATTGGTTTCTCGCTGAACAACTCGATGCTGATCATCGCCGGTTCGCTGGTGGGCTCAAGCGGTGCGATCCTCTCGTACATCATGTGCAAGGCGATGAACCGCTCCTTCTTTAATGTATTGCTCGGCGGTTTCGGCAATACAGCCGATGCAGGTCCTGCAGGCGCCAAGGAAGCCCGCCCGGTGAAATCCGGTTCGGCTGATGACGCGACCTTCCTGCTGACCAACGCCGACACCGTGATCATCGTCCCGGGCTACGGCCTGGCGGTAGCGCGGGCGCAGCATGCATTGAAGGAACTGACCGAGAAGCTGACCCACCGCGGCGTGACCGTGAAGTACGCGATCCATCCGGTTGCAGGTCGTATGCCGGGCCACATGAACGTGTTGCTGGCCGAGGCCGAAGTGCCTTACGACCAGGTGTTCGAGATGGAAGACATCAACTCCGAGTTCGGCCAGGCAGACGTGGTGCTGGTACTCGGCGCGAACGACGTGGTCAACCCGGCCGCCAAGAACGATCCGAAATCGCCGATTGCCGGCATGCCGATTCTCGAAGCGTTCAAGGCCAAGACCATCATCGTCAACAAGCGCTCGATGGCCAGCGGCTATGCCGGTCTGGACAACGAACTGTTCTACCTGGACAAGACCATGATGGTGTTCGGCGACGCCAAGAAAGTCATCGAAGACATGGTTAAAGCCGTCGAATAAATCTCTCGGCACGACTGAAACGCCCCGACTCGTCGGGGCGTTTTTGTTTGTGCAAAGCGTCGGACAATCGACGTCTTTGTTACCGATCCGGTAACGGTGTTTTGCTTGAAATCCCCGGAATAGACGCCTCGTTTGCGACCTTGGTAGCGGGACAGCGGCTAGCGAAATTAACTAGACTGCGCATCCTGATACCCGTTGCCCGAGATAACAATCCATGTACCGTGACCGTATTCGCCTGCCATCGTTGTTGGACAAAGTGATGAGCGCTGCCGACGCCGCCGCTCTGATTCAGGACGGCATGACCGTTGGCATGAGCGGCTTCACCCGCGCCGGCGAAGCCAAGGCCGTACCCCACGCACTGGCGGAGCGAGCCAAGGTCACGCCGCTGAAGATCAGCCTGATGACCGGCGCCAGTCTGGGCAACGACCTCGACAAGCAACTCACCGAAGCCGGCGTGCTGTCACGCCGCATGCCGTTCCAGGTGGACAGCACCTTGCGCAAGGCGATTAACGCAGGCGAGGTGATGTTCATCGATCAACACCTTTCGGAAACCGTCGAGCAACTGCGCAATCAACAGCTCAAGTTGCCAGATATCGCGGTGATCGAAGCCGTGGCCATCACCGAGCAAGGCCATATCGTGCCGACTACATCGGTGGGTAACTCGGCCAGCTTCGCGATTTTCGCCAAACACGTGATCGTCGAGATCAACCTGGCACACAACCCGAATCTCGAAGGTCTGCACGACATCTATATTCCGACCTATCGTCCGACCCGCACGCCGATCCCACTGGTCAAGGTCGACGATCGCATTGGCAGCAGCGCAATCCCGATCCCGCCGGAAAAGATTGTGGCGATCGTCATCACCCAGCAACCGGACTCACCATCCACCGTGCTGCCACCCGACGCCGACACCCAAGCCATTGCCGATCACTTGATCGACTTCTTCAAGCAGGAAGTGGACGCCGGGCGCATGACCAATAAGCTCGGGCCGCTGCAGGCCGGGATCGGTACCATCGCCAACTCGGTGATGTGCGGCCTGATCGACTCGCCTTTCGAAGACCTGACGATGTATTCCGAAGTGCTGCAGGACTCCACGTTCGACCTGATCGACGCGGGCAAGCTGAGCTTTGCTTCGGGAAGCTCCATCACCCTCTCCAGCCGCCGCAATGCTGACGTGTTCGGCAACCTGGAGCGCTACAAGGACAAACTGGTGCTGCGCCCTCAGGAGATCTCCAATCACCCCGAAGTGGTACGTCGCCTCGGGATCATCGGTATCAACACGGCGCTTGAGTTCGACATCTATGGCAACGTCAACTCCACCCACGTCTGCGGCACGCGGATGATGAATGGGATTGGCGGTTCGGGTGACTTTGCACGCAATGCGCACCTGGCGATCTTCGTGACCAAGTCGATTGCCAAGGGCGGCGCGATTTCCAGCGTGGTGCCGATGGTCAGCCATGTCGACCACACCGAGCATGACGTCGACATCCTGGTCACCGAAATCGGTTTGGCCGATCTGCGCGGCCTGGCGCCCCGCGAGCGTGCGCGGGTGATCATCGACAACTGCGTACACCCGGATTACCGCCAGGCCCTCAGCGATTATTTTGAAAAGGCTTGCGCAGTGGGCGGACATACCCCGCATATCCTGCGTGATGCCCTGAGCTGGCACATAAACCTGGAAGAAACCGGGCGAATGATCGCCAGTTAATTGGTACAGATTGCCGCTGACGCAAACACAGTTTCGTCAGCGGGCAATTGCAAGACGCTTTACTTACAAAAACTGTACTGCTGTACCGGTCTTTTCCTACAGCTATAGCCTACTCATCAAGTCTTAATGGCCGAAAATGCACCATAATGGCGCAGACAAGTACAGTTGCCTCAATTTAGACCAGTACACCACCTATAAACAGTTAACTGAGCCCTCACAATACAGATGAACTGTATCTACAGTGGCTAGGCAAGAGAGAGGATCATGGGCACCAGTTAAACCACTACCTAATCCCGCCACAAGCGGAAGGATGTCAATCATGGAACGTACACTCAGTTCCGAACTGTTCTTCGAAGACACTGCTGCAAAAACCCAGGCTTCCATGCCTCTGCGCGTTATCGCCAACCTGATGCTGTGGCAGCGCCGCATCTCCAGCCGCCATCAACTGGCTCGTCTGGATTCGCGTCTGCTGGCTGATGCCGGGATTAGCGAAGCACAACGCTACGAAGAGCTGAGCAAGCCGTTCTGGCGCTAAGTTAGCGTCGCTGGCCCTGACCTGATGGTCCATCGCCAGCAACCCGAATTGAAAAAACGAAACCCGTCGTGGGAAACCACGACGGGTTTCGTCGTTTTGGAACCCAGAATTCCGGCCATCTGATTCAAATAGGTACAGTTTTAAGTATTGATATTATAACCAGTACAGTTTTGGCATTTCATGTCTTCAGAGAACCTGATCAGCGTCACGCAAATCAGCCAATGTCCCCGGCCCGAACAAACGACACTGTGCGAATCGTTGCGCACAGGCCTAATATCAAACCAATAAGTGGCGAATGCCAAGCGTCTGGCGTCAGACTCCGCACAGAGCGCCACCTTAAAATTGCCCATCAAAAGGAGTTACACCATGTCCCGTCTTCGTCTGCTTAGCGCTGCAGCCCTGCTTGCCGTGGCTGCCAATTCCCACGCCACCAGCTTCATCGTGACCACCGATGCCGTCGTTGGTGCACTCAAGGCCACATCGGACGCGACCTCCGACGTCACGTCTTCTTTTAGAGACGACAAAATTGTACTCGCGGCCCGTGACGACGCTGCCAGCTTCGTTGCCAGTGAAGGCGCCATCCGTGGCGTAAAACTGGAAAGCGCTCTCGACCACATTCGCCATCAGGCGCCACAACTCAACGCGACAGACGCACAACTGGCACAGGCGATCCTGACGATCTAAGCGACTGCTTTGAAGAGGGACACGTCAGACGTGTCCCGATATTTCGACGCTGGCTCTAGACCGGGCCTTGCGCTAGCCTTGAGACTCACTTTCAACTGTCGAGTCTCATGCGTTTTTTTTCATATCTGTTAATCCCTTCACTGTTTTTTGCGGCCAGCTACTCAGGCGCGGCCCAGGCTTTCGATGCCTTCAACCTGTCCACGCAAGGCACCGTAGCCAGCGGTTACGCCACAAGCATGGTGACCTCCGCGCCCTTCGACCATAAACTGCTGCTCGCCGCCCGGGATGATGCCGCGGCGTTCATCGCCAGTGATGGCCAACTCAGAGGCGCACAACTGGAATCGGCCCTGTCTTACCTGCGCCGGACCCAGCCAAAACTTCATGCCAGCGACCTTGAACTGGCACAGGCAATTCTCGTCCAATAGTTATCCCAAGTTTCTCCGGAGTCGTTCCATGCGTAACCCGCTGATTGCCGCCACCCTCGGCCTGCTGTTGTTGGCCGATGTGGCACAGGCCCATACCCTGGTTGCCACCAGTAACATCCTTATCCGCGCGACCCAGCGCACACTCGATTTCACGTCTGATACAACTACGTCCATTCGCGACTCGAAAATCGTCCGCGAAGCTCAAGACGATGCCGCCAGCTTTGTCGCCAGTAACGGAGACATCCGTGGTGCGCACCTGGAATCGGCTTTCAGTTTGTTGCGCACCCGCGTTCCGGAAGCCCGAGACGCCAGTGATCAGGATCTCGCTGAAGCCATCCTCGCACTGTGAGGTCTCCAGTCACCTGGCTGTTGGCCGGGGTCATGTTGCTGCTCGGCAACATGGCCCACGCCGACCTCGAACTGCATCTCAAGACCGAAGGCCTGAGCCCCGCACAGCAGCAGGCCAGCCAGGCATTGCTGGATGAAGCCATGCAGGCATTGCCGCCGCATTTCATCAAGCAACTCGACCGTCGAATTGACGTCGGCTGGACCGATGACATGCCCGCCAACGCCTACGGCCAGGCGTCCCCGGTGTCTGAGCTCGATTTGAACCGCAATCTGCTGGCCAGCCTCACCGATGGCAGCGCAGCCACCAAGAAGACCTATCGTCCTCACGGCACAGTGCGTCGGGAAATGCTGGCCACGGTTCTGCACGAACTGACCCACATTTATGATCGCTCGCGTCTGTGGCCACAGGCGCAGCGCTCGCTGATTCAGCGCTGTACCCGCCAGGACAGCAGCTCAGGGCTGGTCGGTATTCCAGATGAATGCCGAGGCCAGTCTGGCCGCCGCTTTACCCTCAGCGACGATCCGCGCTTGCTTGATCTCGCCGGTTGGCCGCAATACGTGGGTCGTCGTGGTGAGCGTGAACAGCACAACCGCCAGATTGCCCGCAGCCCGGACATCTACGAGACCAGCAGCCCAAAGGAATTCGTCGCGGTCAACATGGAGTATTTCCTGCTTGACCCGAGTTATGCCTGCCGTCGTCCGGCGCTGTACCGCTATTACAAAGAGCACTTTGGATGGGCACCCACCGCCAAGAGCGACTGCGGTAAAACCTTCGCTTTCCTGAATGCCGGCAATGATTTTGCCAAAACCCCGCTGGGCCAGGTCGATCCAGAGCGAGTTTATGCCGTCGACTATTTGCTGGCCGAGGCTAACCAGAACTGGGTCAGTCGATGGGGCCACAGCATGTTGCGCCTGGTGATCTGCGCACCGGGACGCCCACGCGGGCCGGATTGTCGGTTGGATCTGGACCAGCATCTGGTGCTGTCATATCGGGCCTTTGTCGGCGACGTGCAGCTGTCGAGCTGGGACGGTCTGGTGGGTAAATATCCGTCACGTCTGTTTGTATTACCGCTGGCTCAAGTCATTGACGAGTACACCAAGACTGAATTGCGCAGCCTGGCATCCGTACCGCTGGACCTTTCGCGCAGCGAGATCGAAGGTGTGGTTGAGCGCGCCGCCGAGATGCACTGGAGTTACGACGGCAACTACTTTTTCCTCTCCAACAATTGCGCCGTAGAGGAGCTGAAGTTACTGCGCAGTGGCACCAACAATTCAAAACTGGTTGCTCTGGACAACATCATGCCCAACGGCCTGCTGGAAGTGCTGAAAGGGCGCGGGCTGGCGGACACCAGTGTGCTGGACGATCCCCGCGAAGCACTGCGCCTGGGCTATCGGTTCGACTCGTTCCGGGATCGCTATCAAGCGATGTTTGATGTGCTGAAAAAAAGCCTGCCGGTCAAACAGGAAACCGTCGAAGACTGGCTGGACTTGAAGGCCGAAGAGCGCCGCACGTGGTTCGAACAGGCAGATCTGCGCACCAGCGCGGCCCTTCTGTTGCTCGAGCAAGCAAGCTTCCGGCGCCAGTTGTTGCTGGCTCAGGACGAAGTCAAACAGCGTTACCTGGGCGCTCGAGAATTGAAAAACGGCGGGATGGACAAGGCTAATGCAACGCTGAGGCAGATTCTCGATAACAGCGGCTTCCTCAGTCGACCGGCCGAATTGCTCGGCAGCGGAGGATACGGCTTGCCGCAGCCGAATGAATGGCAGCGCCTGGAGTCGGAAAGCAGCCTGCGGCAAAAGCAGCTTCAAGCCTTGACCGGGGATCTGGACAAGGAAGTACGGGCGCTGCTCGAACCGTCCCGAGCAGCCGAAATGGCTGCCAACGAGGCCAACGTGAAACAAATTGGCGAGCATCTGCGTAAATTGCACAAGGCGTCGGGTGGGCTGGAGTTGCCTTGATATAGGCCTTTCCCCTCCCCTGACACGCAACAAAAAGGCTTCAGAACCGAGTTCTGAAGCCTTTTTGTTGATTCCCGTACGTCGGGGAAATCACCCTCAGCTGACGCGTGCCTGGCGCACGCCGTCGGCCAGCGCCGAGCACAGGCTCAATACACCATCGATTGCCTGGTCCGGCGTAGTGGCATTGGCGATGTGATCGATCAACGCCGACCCCACCACCACACCATCGGCCAGACGCGCGATGGCCGCCGCTTGTTCTGGTGTGCGAATGCCAAAACCGATACTGATCGGCAGATCGGTATGACGGCGCAGGCGAGCGACCGCTTCTTCGACATGTTCCAGCGTTGCGGCGCCAGCACCGGTCACACCGGCCACGGACACGTAGTACACGAAGCCGGAGCTGCCATTGAGCACCGTTGGCAAACGCACGTCATCGGTGGTCGGCGTGGTCAGGCGGATGAAGTCGATGCCGGCAGCCTGCGCCGGGTCGCACAGTTCGCCGTTATGCTCAGGCGGCATGTCGACCACGATCAAGCCATCGACGCCGGCCTCTTTCGCTTCGGCGATGAAACGTGGCACGCCGTACATGTGGATGGGGTTGAAGTAGCCCATCAGCACCAGCGGGGTTTCGTTGTTGTCCTTGCGGAATTCACGAACCATTTCCAGGGTTTTCGCCAGGTTCTGCCTGGCACCCAGGGCACGGATGTTAGCGAGCTGGATCGCTGGGCCGTCGGCCATCGGATCGGTGAAGGGCATGCCCAGTTCGATCACGTCAGCGCCGGCTGCCGGCAAGCCTTTGAGGATGGCCAACGAGGTGTCGTAGCTCGGGTCGCCAGCGGTGACAAAGGTCACCAGCGCGGCACGGTTCTGTTCCTTGAGTTCGGCAAAACGTGTTTGCAGGCGGCTCATCAGTGTTTCTCCTGCTTCGATTGTTCCATGTGGTGCATCACGGTTTGCATGTCTTTGTCGCCACGGCCGGACAGGTTGACCACCATCAGATGATCCTTCGGCAGGTTCGGGGCGCGCTTGAACACTTCAGCCAGGGCATGGGCGCTTTCCAGGGCAGGAATGATCCCTTCCAGGCGGCAGCATTGATGGAACGCCGCGAGGGCTTCGTCATCAGTCACCGAGGTGTACTGAACGCGGCCGATGTCATGCAACCAGGCGTGTTCCGGACCAATACCCGGGTAGTCGAGGCCGGCGGAAATCGAGTGGGCATCGATGATCTGGCCATCTTCGTCCTGCAGCAGGAACGTGCGGTTACCATGCAGCACGCCGGGTACACCACCATTGAGGCTGGCCGCGTGCTTGCCGGTTTCAATGCCATAACCGGCTGCTTCAACACCGATGATTTCAACGCTCTTGTCGTCGAGGAACGGATGGAACAAGCCCATGGCGTTGGAGCCGCCGCCGATGCACGCCACCAGGCTGTCCGGCAGACGGCCTTCCTGGGCTTGCAGTTGATCACGGGTTTCCTTGCCGATGACGGCCTGGAAGTCGCGAACCATCGCTGGATACGGGTGCGGACCGGCTACGGTGCCGATCAGGTAGAAGGTGCTGTCGACGTTGGTCACCCAGTCACGCAAGGCTTCGTTCATCGCGTCCTTGAGAGTGCCGGTGCCGGCCACGACTGGAATCACCTCGGCGCCCAGCAGCTTCATGCGAAATACGTTGGCCTGCTGACGTTCGATGTCAGTGGTACCCATGTAGATCACGCAATCGAGACCAAAACGCGCGGCCACGGTGGCAGTCGCCACACCATGCATGCCAGCGCCGGTTTCGGCGATGATGCGTTTCTTGCCCATGCGCCGCGCCAGCAGGATCTGGCCGATGCAATTGTTGATCTTGTGCGCGCCGGTGTGGTTCAGCTCTTCACGCTTGAGGTAAATCTTCGCACCGCCGCAGAACTCGGTCAGGCGTTCGGCGAAATACAGAGGACTTGGACGACCGACGTAATCGCGCTGGAAGTAGGCCAATTCTTCTTTGAATGCCGGATCTTCCTTGGCCGCTTCGTATTCGCGGGCCAGATCAAGGATCAACGGCATCAGGGTTTCGGCAACGTAACGGCCGCCGAACGCGCCAAACAGGCCGTTGGCATCAGGGCCGTTGCGCAGATTGGTCTGGGTCATTTGGGCGCTCCAGTTGAATGCGTGAATGGGGCATAAAGAGACAGTGGGGTCCACTCTACCCCTGACGTCCTCGACTGAAAACCGATAAGATCGCCATAACCTGTCAGGAAAACTCACAGATAAAATGAGCCACGACCTCCCCCCGCTCAATGCCCTGCGCGCCTTCGAGGCAACTGCCCGGCTGAACAGTGTCAGTCAGGCAGCGGAGCAGTTGCACGTAACTCACGGCGCAGTCAGCCGCCAGCTCAAGGCGCTGGAAGAACACCTCGGCGTCAGCCTTTTCGTCAAGGATGGCCGCGGCCTTAAACTCACAGATGCCGGAATGCGGCTACGCGACGCCAGTGCTGAAGCTTTCGAACGCTTGCGCACGGTTTGCGCCGAGCTCACGCAAAGCACGGCGGATGCGCCATTTGTGCTGGGTTGTTCGGGGAGCCTCCTGGCACGCTGGTTCATTCCGCGCCTGGGTCGATTGAATGCCGACTTGCCTGACCTGCGTTTGCACCTGTCTGCCGGGGAAGGCGATCTCGATCCGCGTCGCCCGGGCCTGGATGCCTTGCTGGTTTTTGCCGAGCCGCCCTGGCCTGCGGACATGCAGGTCTTCGAACTGACCAGCGAGCGGATCGGCCCGGTCATGAGCCCGCGGTTCGCCGGCTTCGAGCGCCTGAAAACGGCACCGCCCAGCGCGTTGCTCAATGAATCGTTGCTGCACACCACTTCCCGGCCGCAGGCCTGGCCCAGCTGGGTGCAACAAAGCGGCCTCGACGCCAAGGCGTTGAAGTACGGACAGGGTTTCGAACATTTGTATTACTTGCTGGAAGCGGCCGTGGCCGGGCTGGGTGTGGCGATTGCCCCGGAGCCGCTGGTGGCTGAAGATTTGAAGGCTGGCCGTTTGGTAGCGCCATGGGGTTTCAGCGAAACCCCGGCACATCTGGCGCTGTGGCTACCCAAGCGCGCCGCGGACGGGCGCGCCCGGCAACTGGCGCATTGGCTCAAGAATGAGTTGCGCCAGACGGATCAGTCACCGCGTTTGCATAGCAAGTAAGCCGCCAACAGGCCCAGTGCGCCGACGGCAACACCCGCTGTAGTCCAAGGGTGTTCCTGGGCGTAGTCCCGGGTTGCAATACCTGTCTCACGGGTTTTGACCTTGACCTCTTCATAGGCATCGGCGAGCAGATGGCGCGAATGCCGCAATGCGTTCTCGGCGTTGCCTTTGAGCACCTTGAGGGTTTTACGCGACTCGTCCGAGGCGTCTTCCTTCAGGTTTTCCAAGGATTTGAGCAGACTCTCGATCTCCGCTTCCATGCTTTGCAATGAGGCTTTACGTAACGAGCTGTTGGCCATGGTGGCTCTCCTGCATTGTTGATGAGTGGCGTGTGTTGGTTGGGACTTCAGCGGTTCGAGAAAGTGCAGTAAATCTGAACTTCCATGTCGGATCGAGCGACAGAAGTAAGACACAAATTCACTGCTAGGCTGTACTTCACACCCAAAAGGAGAACCCCATGTCTGACCATCACACCTACAAGAAAGTCGAATTGGTTGGCTCGTCCACGAGCAGTATTGAAGATGCGATCAACAACGCCCTGGCTGAAGCGGCCAAAAGCATCAAACACATGGAATGGTTTGAAGTGACCGAAACCCGTGGGCATATCCAGGACGGCAAGGCTGCACACTTTCAGGTGACGCTGAAAGTCGGATTCCGGATTGCCAGCAGCTGAGGGTCGACCCGTCTTCTGAACTTGCGCGCTGGCCGATTGCCATAGGGAATGGCAAAGCGCTACATAAGTGCGTCCAGCCGACGCTGGGCGCCCCTTTGAACCGACCGGGGATGCGACTGATGAAGAAGTTTATTTTGGCAATTGGATTATTGAGCCTTGCAGGCACCGTGTTCGCCGCCGGTAAGTCATGCGAAGAGCTCAAAGCGGAAATCGCCGCAAAACTGGATGCCAAGGGCGTTTCCGGGTATTCGCTGGAAATTGTCGATAAAGGCACCGAGGCCGGCGGGCAAGTGGTCGGCACCTGTGAAAGCGGTACCAAGGTCATTGTCTACAAAAAATAGCCTGATTCCTTCAGACAATAAAAAGCCGACGCAAAACGTCGGCTTTTTACGCCTGCCTGAAGATCAGCCTTTCATGACTTGCGCCAACAATTCGTAGGAATGCAGACGATCGGAATGTTCATACAGGTCGCAGGTAAAGATCAACTCATCGGCCTGAGTCTGTTCGATCAACACTTCCAGTCTGGCGCGGATTTTCTCCGGGCCGCCGATCATTGCCAGACCGAGGAAATCGCTCACCGCTTCTCGCTCATGGGGCAGCCACAGGCCATCCATGGTTTTCACCGGTGGGCGCTGGACCAGGCTCTGGCCTCGCATCAGGGCGAGAATCCGCTGGAACACCGAGGTGGCCAGATAGTCAGCCTGTTCATCGGTGTCAGCCGCCACCAGCGGCACGCCGAGCATCACGTAGGGCTTGTCCAGGACCGCGGAAGGTGTGAAGTGATTGCGGTAGACGCGAATCGCCTCGTGCATGAAGCGCGGTGCGAAATGTGACGCAAAGGCGTAAGGCAATCCTCTTTCGCCCGCCAGTTGCGCACTGAACAGGCTGGACCCCAGCAGCCAGATCGGAACATTCGTACCGGTGCCCGGCATCGCGATGACGCGCTGGTCCGGCGTGCGAGGGCCGAGGTAACGCACCAGTTCCGCAACATCTTCCGGAAAATCATCGGCACTGCCGGAACGTTCACGACGCAGGGCGCGGGCGGTCATCTGATCCGAGCCCGGCGCACGCCCGAGGCCAAGGTCGATCCGCCCTGGATAAAGGCTTTCCAAGGTGCCGAATTGTTCAGCAATCACCAATGGCGCGTGGTTGGGCAGCATCACCCCACCCGAACCGACACGGATGGTCGATGTGCCCCCCGCCAGATAACCCAACAGCACCGAGGTCGCGGAACTGGCAATGCCATCCATGTTGTGATGTTCGGCGACCCAAAAACGGTGGTAGCCGAATTTTTCCACATGCTGCGCCAGGTCCAGCGAATTGCGCAGCGATTGCGCTGCGCTGCCGTTTTCCCGCACGGGCACCAGATCGAGGGTCGAGAACTTGATATCGGACAGTCGTTTCATAAACCTGCTACTCCAATTGAGGGCGCAGGTTTTTCTCGCGAACGAAAACCTGCCGAATCCAAAAGCGTGTTTCATGCAATGAGGGCATATACCCGAGTTTCAATAGCACGGGGAAAATTCGTACAAAAAAAGCGGACAGATCAGATGAGATGAACTTTGCGCCAAGGTCTATCCTCAGAACCCTGACGAACCAAACCAAATAGGCACGACGCTTCGTGCCGAATCCTGGAGGAGACAAGCATGGCGATCATCAAGAAAGCATCAGCCCATTGGGAAGGTGATCTGAAAACCGGCATCGGCTCGATTTCCACGGAAACCGGTGTACTTCGGGAAGCGCCCTACGGCTTCAAGGCGCGCTTCGAAGGCGGCAAGGGCACCAACCCTGAAGAGCTGATCGGCGCCGCCCACGCGGGTTGTTTTTCCATGGCATTTTCCATGATCCTCGGCGACGCGGGCCTCAAGGCTGACAGTATTGATACCAATGCCGAAGTCACGCTGGACCAGGTGGATGGCGGTTTTGCGATCACGGCCGTGAAACTGATCCTCAAGGCGAAAATTCCCGGCGCCAGCCAGGCGCAGTTCGAAGAGCTGAGCAACAAGGCCAAGGAAGGATGCCCGGTTTCCAAAGTGCTGAATGCCAGGATCACCCTGGAAGCCACGCTGGTCAGTTGAACACTGATTAAAGATCGCAGCCTCAGGCAGCCCCTACAGGGTCAACGTGAATCTGTGGAGCTGCCGAAGGCTGCGATCTTTTTTGCCTTGAAACAAACAACGCTTGCAAAACTGTGGTCGAATTAATGACAGCAGCCCAAACGCACGGATATGCGTGCTGCCTCAAAAGGAGCTTCAACCATGAAACGTTTTGCCTTGGCGGTTATCTGTTGCGCGTTGGCCACATCGGCCTTTGCCGCACCCAAGCCCTGTGAAGAACTCAAGGCCGAAATCGAAGCCAAGATCCAGGCAAGTGGCGTTACGTCCTACACCCTGGAGATCGTGGCCAACGACGAAGTGCACGATCAGAACATGGTCGTAGGCTCATGCGAGAACGGCACCAAGAAAATCATTTACCAGAAGAACGATCGCTGACCGACCCTACGGAACACAGTTGATCTGGCGTTCTTCGGCAACGATTTCATGTTTGGCGTTATACAGGCGTGCTTGCGGGGTGAACGCCATGGAGCGGGCCTGAAGCAGGTAACGCTGACCGGCTTCGAAATGATCGTACTTGATGATCATGTAGCACAGCCGTTCCGTGCCACCATCCATTAGGTCCGAACTTCCACCCGGCACTTCGAAATCGAAGCGAACAGTCAACTCATGACTACCCGGAGTGACCTGGAAAAAACGTCCATCACGCAATCGCTGGTTGTCCAGACGCTCGGCCATCAACAATTTGTCGTTGGGAAATGGCGTAGAGAAATCGACCCACGCCATTTGCGGATTAGCTGCCGGCATCGGTGTCGAACAACCGGCCACCGCACTTGCGGTCAGTAACAGCAATAACCTGCGCATGATGAATATCCCGATGTCTGGATACTCAGGATAGCGCTGATCAGGTGCGTTGGCAGCCAGCCGGTGTGCCTTGACCGATGACTTTTCGCTGCTGATCGTAAAGTTTGGCCCACGGGCGGAAGCCAATGTTCCCCGCTTGCAGTTGATAGCGCTCACCGGCATTGAAACCGTTGAATTTCACGTTCATCTGACAATCACGCCACAGCGGCTCGGCATCGGGGCCGATGTTGGTGGGCTGCACCGGAAACTGATAGCGAACCGTCAACTCATGACTGCCCGGCTGCACCTCGAAGTAACGCTTGTCGGTGGCCGCCTTGTTGTCCACCTCCATCGCCAGCAGTGCCGTGTCTTCCTGATGCGACTCCAGATCGATCCATGCCTGCGTCGGATCATGGTGAGGTAGCCCGAACCCGGCACAACCGGCCAGCATCAGCAGGCCTCCCGTCAGCATCAACTTGCGCATAGCGGAGCTCCAGTCAAGCGGGATAGTCTTGCGAGCAGACTCTCCAGAGATTTTTATTTTGATCAGGCCGCGTCCAAGCCTTGGGTTACTTGATCGCGTTTTACGCGTTTTGTTTCCGGGTGCGTTATTTTTGTTGCTCAACGGTTGTTCCAGCATCAGTTACTACAGCCAACTGGCCAGCGGTCAGATGCAGTTGCTGCGGGCACGGGAGCCGGTTTCCAGTGTCATTGCCGACTCTCAGCGAGATCAGAAACTGCGTGCGCATCTGGCCGAATCGCAAAAGGCCCGGACGTTCGCCAGCCGACAGTTGCACCTGCCGGATAACCAGAGTTACCGCTTGTACGCTGACATTGGTCGCCCTTATGTAGTCTGGAACGTATTTGCCACGCCGGAATTTTCCCTGAAGCCGCAAAATCACTGCTTCCCGATTGCCGGGTGCGTGGCGTATCGCGGCTATTACAGCCAGAGTGCCGCTCGCGGTGAGGCGGCGTTGCAGCGCCTGCAAGGCCTGGACGTATCCATCGGCGGCGTCGAGGCGTACTCGACACTGGGCTGGTTCAATGATCCGATCATGAGTTCGATGATGGGCTGGGGCGACGAACGCCTGGCCACGCTGATCTTTCACGAACTGGCGCATCAACGCGTGTACGTGAAGGACGACACGGAGTTCAACGAGTCATTCGCCACCTTCGTCGAACAGGAGGGCACCCGCCAATGGCGTGCCTACCGTCGCCTGCCGCCTGAAAGCGGAGCGCAGGCACGGCAACGGGCTCAATTCATTGAGCTGGTTCTGGACACCCGCAGCCGCCTTGAAAACCTGTACGCCCAGCCCTTGCCGCCGGAGCAAATGCGTCAGCGCAAAGCGGCGGAGTTCGAACGCATGCGCGACGAGTACCGCCAATTGCGCGACAGCCAATGGGCCGGGGATAAACGCTATGACGCATGGATCAATGCCCCGATGAACAACGCGCGGCTGTTGCCGTTTGGGCTCTATGACCAGTGGGTGCCGGCGTTTGCAGCGTTGTTCAAGCAGGCGGGTGGGGATTGGGTGGCGTTTTATATGGCGGCGGAAGAGCTGGGGGCGTTGCCGCTGGAAAAACGTAAAGCGGTGTTGAAAACATTGGCGGGCTCAAAAATCTCTGGAGGTTGAACCGACGTTATCGCGGGCAAGCCTTGCTCCTACGAATTTGCGTCGAGTGAAAAATCCATGAACGACAACAACTCTGTAGGAGCAAGGCTTGCCCGCGATGGCGACTTCATTAGCCGCGCAAAAACGCCTGGTGCATCTCGTCCAGCGTTTCAAAATGATAGGCCGGCGCTTCAGCGCTCAGCTCTTCCCGACTGCCAAATCCGTACCCCACCGCCGCGGCGTCCAGGCCATTGCTGCGTGCGCCAATCAGGTCGTGCTTGCGGTCGCCGATCATCAGCGTATTGGCCGGGTCCAGGCCTTCCTCGGCTACCAAGTGCGCGATCAGCTCGACCTTATTGGTCCGGGTGCCATCGAGCTCACTGCCGTAAATCACTTTGAAATGTTTGGCGAAGTCGAAATGCCGGGCGATTTCACGGGCGAACACCCACGGCTTGGAGGTGGCGATGTAAAGCTGTCGCCCTTGGCCTCCAAGGGTTTCCAGTAGCGGGGTGACGCCATCAAATACACGGTTTTCGTACAGGCCGGTGACTTTGAAACGCTCCCGGTAGAAATTCACCGCTTCCCAGGCCTTTGGCTCATCAAACCCATAGAACTGCATGAACGCCTGCAACAACGGCGGACCAATGAAGTGTTCGAGCCGGGTCAGGTCGGGCTCATCGATGCCGAGCTTGCTCAAGGCAAATTGGATCGAACGTGTAATGCCCTCGCGCGGATCGGTCAGCGTGCCGTCGAGGTCGAATAAAACGGTTTGGTAATGCATGAAAATTCCTGGGCAATGGCGAGGCGCTTTTCGTTATCAGGGGCTTAGTTTTGGTCGTAGCCTTCGGCCAGATGCAGATCCTTGAGTTTCACGTAGTTCGCCGCGCTATAAGTGAAAAAGGCTTGTTCCTTGTCAGTCAGCGGTCTTACCTGCTTCACCGGACTGCCCACATACAAAAAGCCGCTTTCCAGGCGTTTGCCCGGTGGTACGAGGCTGCCGGCACCAATGATCACATCGTCGGCAACCACCGCGCCGTCCATCACGATGCTGCCCATGCCGATCAACACCCGGCTGCCCACGCTGCACCCGTGCAACATGACTTTGTGGGCAATCGTCACGTCATCGCCGATCAGCAACGGGAAACCGTCGGGGTTGAACGGCCCGGCATGGGTGATGTGCAGCACGCAGCCATCCTGCACGCTGGTGCGCGCACCGATGCGGATGCGGTGCATGTCGCCGCGGATCACCGTCAACGGCCATACCGAGCTGTCCTCGCCGATTTCTACGTCGCCGATCACCACCGCCGAGCGGTCGACAAAGGCGCCTTTACCCAGCAACGGCGTGTGGTTCTGGTATTTGCGAAGATTCACGATAGGGTTTCTCTCTGTTGCTGATAGCTGCGGTGAACGTCGATTGTAATTAAGATGGCTGCATGTTTCTTCCAGCCAAGGTGCCAACCGTGAGCGTGAACAACCCTCTTTTGCAGTCCTACGACCTGCCGCCGTTCTCCGCGATCCGTGCCGAGCATGTGCAACCGGCCATTGAACAGATCCTGGCGGATAACCGTGCCGCCATTATCGAGATCCTCAAGACCCAGGGCAAACAACCGACCTGGGCCGGCCTGGTGCTGGCGATGGATGAACTCAACGACCGCCTGGGCGCCGCCTGGAGCCCGGTCAGCCACTTGAACGCCGTGTGCAACAGCGCCGAACTGCGCGAAGCCTACGAGTCATGCCTGCCGGCATTGAGCGCTTACTCGACTGAAATGGGCCAGAACCGTGAACTGTTCCAGGCCTATGAAGCCTTGGCCAACAGCCCGGAAGCCGCCGGTTTCGACGTTGCGCAAAAAACCATCCTGGAACACGCCCTGCGCGACTTCCGTCTGTCGGGTATCGACCTGCCGGAAGCGCAGCAGAAGCGCTATGCCGAAGTGCAGAGCAAACTGTCCGAGCTGGGCAGCCGCTTCTCCAACCAGTTGCTCGACGCAACCCAGGCCTGGACCAAGCACATCACCGATGAAGCCGCCCTCGCCGGCCTGACCGATTCGGCCAAGGCGCAAATGGCCGCCGCGGCACAAGCCAAAGAACTGGAAGGCTGGCTGATCACTCTGGAGTTCCCAAGCTACTACGCGGTGATGACCTACGCCCACGACCGTGCGCTGCGTGAAGAAGTCTACGCCGCCTACTGCACCCGTGCGTCGGATCAAGGCCCGAATGCCGGGCAGAACGATAACGGTCCGGTGATGGAAGAAATCCTCGACCTGCGTCAGGAACTGGCAAAACTCCTGGGCTTCGGCAGTTTCTCGGAATTGAGCCTGGCCACCAAAATGGCCGAGTCCAGCGACCAGGTGCTGAGCTTCCTGCGCGATCTGGCCCAACGCAGCAAGCCGTTCGCCGCCCAGGACCTGCAACAACTCAAGGCTTACGCCGCGGAGCAGGGCTGCGCGGATCTGCAAAGCTGGGACAGCGGTTTCTACGGCGAAAAACTCCGCGAACAGCGCTACAGCATTGCCCAGGAAGCGCTGCGTGCCTACTTCCCGATCGATAAAGTACTGGGCGGTCTGTTCGCCATCGTTCAGCGCCTCTACGGCATCGAGATCGCCGAACAAAAAGGCTTCGACACCTGGCACCCGGATGTTCGCCTGTTCGAAATCAAGGAAAACGGCCAGCACGTCGGGCGCTTCTTCTTCGACCTCTACGCCCGCGCCAACAAGCGCGGCGGGGCCTGGATGGACGGCGCCCGGGACCGTCGCCGCACCGCTGGCGGAGTGCTGCAAAGCCCGGTGGCCAACCTGGTGTGCAACTTCACCCCGGCCGACAGCGGCAAGCCTGCGCTGCTGACCCACGATGAAGTCACCACGCTGTTCCACGAGTTCGGCCATGGCCTGCACCACTTGCTGACCCGGGTCGAGCACGCCGGCGTGTCCGGAATCAACGGCGTGGCCTGGGACGCGGTCGAGTTGCCGAGCCAGTTCATGGAAAACTGGTGCTGGGAGCCGGAAGGCCTGGCGCTGATTTCCGGTCATTACGAAACCGGCGAGCCGTTGCCGCAGGACCTCCTGCAAAAAATGCTTGCGGCGAAGAACTTCCAGTCCGGCCTGATGATGGTGCGCCAACTGGAGTTCTCACTGTTCGACTTCGAACTGCATGCGACTCACGGCGACGGCCGCAGTGTGCTGCAAGTGCTCGAAGGGGTGCGGGACGAGGTTTCTGTGATGCGCCCACCGGCCTACAACCGCTTCCCCAACAGCTTTGCGCACATCTTCGCCGGCGGTTACGCCGCGGGGTACTACAGCTATAAATGGGCAGAAGTGCTGTCCGCCGATGCGTTTTCGAAGTTCGAGGAAGAAGGCGTGCTCAATGCCGACACTGGCCGCGCATTCCGCGAGGCGATTCTCGCGCGGGGGGGTTCCCAGGAGCCGATGGTGTTGTTCGTCGACTTCCGTGGCCGCGAGCCTTCGATTGACGCACTCTTGCGCCACAGCGGCCTGAGTGAGGACGCGGCAGCATGAGTGAGGGTCCCGTGATTACCAAACGACGCTTTATCGCCGGGGCGGTTTGCCCGGCCTGCAGTGAGCCGGACAAGTTGATGATGTGGAACGAAGACAGCGTGCCGCATCGTGAATGCGTGGCTTGCGGATACTCGGACACGCTCAATGAACAAGGTTTGTCGGTGCCCAAGGAACTGGGCACCCGGGTCAATACGTCTGCCCTGAAGGCACCTGATACCAAGGTTCAGGCAGTGCAGTTTTTCCCGAACCCGAAGCTGAAAAAGAAACCTGACGAGCAGCATTGAGTAGAAAGACGCCTCCCGATGCGCAATGCAGTGGGAGGCGTTGTTGTTACTGTAGATGAGCGGACTGGAACCAGTTTTTCATCGAACACGCCGCGAACGGGCTCGTGCTGCAATCGCCATTGGCCAATGCAGTGCGAAGCTTGTCCACGTCAGCCTGCATCATGTAACGGATGCCGTCCTTGAAGTGAGTGCTGTCTCCAAAGCCGCCCTGGGTCATTTCGCTCAGCGCGTCCTCCTTGCTCCATCCCTGCATCACCACCCGATACATGGCCGCGATCAGGCCGGTTCGGTCTGAGCCGTGTTTACAGTGCATCAGCACCGGGCCATTGGTTTCGGCAGTTCGAATGGCCCGTAATGCCTTGAGTATGTCGGCATCATCGACGTGGTTGGTTCGATAAGGCAGATGTACTTGAGTGATTGCAGGCGTGGATAACCAGTTTGCGTCCGACTCAGGTAGAAAACTGATGACTGTTGCGACCTTGAGTCTTTCCAATAACCGCAGCGCTCCACTGTCGGGTAATGCACTGCGGTACAACGTCGGCGACATTTTAAACAGGTTGTATTGCACTTCGACCGGTTGTGCCCATTCTGCCGGACGGCGCAAATCGGCATCATCGGCGTACACCGGTGCCAAGTGAAGCAATACGACCAGTGATAAACACATCACCGAAATAAAACGCAGAAAGAACATGCTGGGTGACCGTCAGGATGGAAGCTGGACATTGAGGTCAAGCTTGCATCCTGATCAGTCAAAGACCCGTGAGCTATCTGTCAAAGAAACGTGAACCCTTGCATCAAGGATTGATAATCGCCGCATAAGCCTTGGCCAGTGCCTCTAACTTGGCCTTGTCCCCTGCACCAATGACCCCGTCGCGGTCTACATCCTTGTTAACGTTTCCAATACTGAAAGAGTTGCCAAGATCTTTGGACGTGGCCGAAAAAAAAACCGAATCAACCAAGGTTTCGATTTGTTGTTGATTCTCCGCATCCCAACTTAGCTCTTTACGAGCAAGTTGCAACGAAACAAGAGTATTCGGCTCCGAAGGGCTCGGCCGCATGAGTTGTAGAAAGATGCCACGCTGATTAAAGAAAGACATAAACAAATCCTTTTATTTATTTTGCTTAGTGGGTGTTACTTGGAGGTAAGAATATAGAAGGTAACGTTTAATCGAGCGACGCCTTATATGTTTCTTCAATTTACCAGTTGCCGGACACGTTATTTGGAAGATCTGCCCAGCCTAGTAAAAAGCTGAACGGTACTGGTTGATAGGGGCAACCTCGTATACTGTATGAATATACAGACCAAGGAACACCTTCGATGGCGACCATCCTGCCTCCCCGCGGTCGCGGCACTGCGGCCAACCCGCACAATCGCTTTGCTCCGAGCCGCTCGGTAGCCGAGGACGACGGCTGGCATCAGGAAGCGCCAGTGACTCAAGGCACCGAAGTGCGCATCGAGACGGCGAAAAGCATCATCACTCGCAACAACTCACCAGACCTGCCCTTCGACCGCTCGATCAATCCTTATCGTGGGTGCGAACACGGTTGCATTTATTGCTATGCGCGCCCCAGTCACGCCTATTGGGACATGTCGCCGGGGCTGGATTTCGAGACCCGGTTGATCGCCAAGACCAATGCAGTGGAGGTGCTGGAACAGCAGTTGTCCAAGCGCGGCTATCAATGTGCGCCGATCAACCTCGGTTCCAACACCGATCCGTATCAGCCGATCGAGCGCGAGTACAAAATCACCCGCCAGACTCTCGAGGTATTGCTGCGCTATCGCCATCCCGTGACCATCATCACCAAAGGTTCACTGATTCTTCGCGATCTGGACCTTCTGGCCGAACTTGCACAGCAAAGGCTGGTGGCGGTGATGATCAGCCTGACTACCCTTGACGACGAGCTCAAACGCATCCTCGAACCCCGCGCCGCGGCGCCCAAGGCCCGGCTGCGAGCAATCAGGGTCATGCGTGATGCGGGCATTCCGGTGGGTGTGCTGTGTTCACCGATGATTCCGATGATCAACGACAGCGAACTCGAAAGCCTGCTCACTGAAGCCCAGGCGGCCGGGGCGCAAAGCGCTGCCTACATGATGTTGCGCCTGCCGTTGGAAGTGGCGCCGCTGTTCGAGCAATGGCTGGCCGCCCACTATCCGCAACGGGCGGCGCATGTGTTGAGCCTGATACGCCAGAGTCGTGGCGGTGAGCTTTACGACAGCCGCTTTGGCGCACGAATGCGCGGAGAAGGACCGTTTGCCGATTTGCTGGCGCAGCGCTTTGCCAAGACCATCAAGCGCCTGGGGCTTAATCATCGGGAAGGCTTCAACCTGGACTGCGACGCCTTTTGTCCGCCGGGTCGCCAAATGTCACTGATTTGAGGACAATTGGCCTATGGTTGAGTACTGAAGAACGCGCTCGAAGATTAAGCTGGTCACGTTTTTTGTGACCTGGAACACACGTTCTAGAGCGCTTTATTCAGTTTGAGTTAAGATTCGGCCGCTACCTTGTTCATCGAGTGACTGACGGGTCGAGGCCTTCGACCTGGATGTTTTTTATACAGCCACTGGCTTCACACCGGACTTCACGGAAAACTCCCTGACTCCGCCAAAGAGGATGAATCATGAGTGACAAGGATAAACAGCCGTTGGCTGCGTCGGCTTCCACCCAACCCGAGGCGGAAACCGCCGATGCAGCGCTGCAGCATATCGTTGACGGCTTTTTGCATTTCCATCATGAGATCTTTCCGCAACAGGAAGAGCTCTTCAAGAAACTCGCCACGGCTCAACGCCCGCGAGCCATGTTCATCGCCTGCGCCGATTCGCGCATCGTTCCTGAACTGATCACCCAAAGCGCCCCCGGCGACCTGTTCGTGACGCGTAACGTCGGCAACGTCGTACCGCCTTACGGACAGATGAACGGAGGTGTCTCCACGGCGATCGAGTACGCGGTGCTGGCCCTCGGTGTGCACCACATCATCATATGCGGGCACTCCGACTGCGGCGCGATGCGAGCGGTGCTCAACCCCCAGAGCCTGGAAAAAATGCCTACGGTCAAAGCCTGGCTGCGGCATGCCGAAGTGGCGAAGACCATGGTCCAGGACAACTGCAACTGCGCGAATGAAAGCGAAAGCATGCACATCCTCACCGAAGAGAATGTCATCGCCCAATTGCAGCATTTGCGCACTCATCCATCGGTGGCCTCGCGAATGGCTAACGGTCAGTTGTTTATCCACGGTTGGGTCTACAACATCGAAACCAGCGAAATCAAAGCCTACGACGCCGATCAGGGATGTTTCCTGCCGCTCAATGGCAGCCTGCCCGTTCCGGTGGCGACGCCCAAAGCGCGCTTCTAAAACCTCCTAAATCCGTATGGTTCAGTCGAGGCTGCCGATCAGGCAGCCTGGCTTCGCCATGCCTGAAGAAAACTTCGGGAGAATCACCATGCGTGCTGCGCAATTCAAAAATGTTTTACCAAGGGAGCTGCTGGCTTCCGTGGTCGTTTTTCTGGTCGCCCTGCCCTTGTGCATGGGCATTGCCATTGCTTCGGGTTTACCTCCGGCCAAAGGCCTGATCACCGGGATTATTGGTGGCCTGGTCGTTGGTTGGCTGGCCGGTTCGCCCTTGCAAGTAAGCGGTCCCGCCGCCGGTCTGGCGGTACTGGTATTCGAACTGGTACGTCAGCATGGCGTGACCATGCTCGGGCCGATATTACTGCTCGCAGGTTTTCTGCAATTGGTGGCCGGCCGTTTGAAACTGGGCTGCTGGTTCCGCGTGACAGCGCCTGCCGTCGTGTACGGCATGCTTGCCGGGATCGGTGTGCTGATCGTCCTCTCACAGGTGCACGTGATGCTCGATGCGGCGCCAAAGCCGTCAGGGCTGGATAACCTCGCGAGCTTTCCCACCGCAGTCGCCCAGGCTTTGCCATCCGTTGGCTGGCAGGCCGGCCTGCTCGGGTTATCGACCATCGCCGTGATGTGGCTATGGGAAAAGCTGCGTCCGCATTCCCTGCGTTTCATACCTGGCGCCTTGCTCGGTGTGGGTCTCGCCACTACCGCCAGCCTGCTCATGTCGTTGCAGGTCAAACGGGTGGAGGTTCCGGCCAATCTGGCTGAAGCCATTGATTGGCTGCGACCGGCAGATTTGCTCAATCTGGCAGACCCTGCCCTGCTCATCGCTGCCTTTGCAGTGGCTTTCATCGCCAGTGCCGAAACCCTGCTGTCGGCTGCCGCAGTAGACCGGATGCACAGCGGCCAGCGCTCGGACTTCGACCGGGAACTGTCGGCGCAAGGCGTCGGCAACATGCTCTGCGGGCTGCTCGGCGCACTGCCGATGACGGGCGTGATCGTGCGCAGCTCTGCCAACGTCCAGGCCGGCGCTACCACGCGTTACTCGACGATTTTCCACGGCCTGTGGCTGCTGGCGTTCGTTTTGCTGTTGTCGAGCGTGTTGCAAAGCATTCCGGTGGCTAGCCTGGCGGGTGTGCTGGTTTATACCGGCTTCAAGCTTGTGGATCTCAAGGCTTTCCGCGGTCTGGGGCGCTACGGCCGGATGCCGATGTTCACCTATGCCGCCACCGCATTGGCCATCGTTTTCACTGACTTGCTGACCGGCGTATTGATCGGCTTCGGCCTGACGCTGGTGAAGCTGGCATTGAAGGCTTCACGGTTGAAAATCAGCCTGATCGATCTGCCCGAGGCAGGAGAAATGGAATTGCGCCTGACAGGCGCGGCGACTTTTCTCAAAGTGCCGGCGCTGACCAAGGTACTGGCGACCATTCCCGCAGGCGCGACAGTGCACGTGCCGCTCAATAACCTGAGCTACATCGATCACTCATGCCTGGAACTGCTGGAAGAATGGGGTCGGGCGAATGCAGCCAAAGGTTCGAAGCTGTTGATTGAGTCGCGGGGGTTGAAGCGCAGGCTTGAAGGGCGGGTTCGGACTAATACGGGAATTGGCGCGGCTGGCTGAGGGCCAATGTAGGAGCGAGCCTGCTCGCGATGGCGGCGAATCAGTCAACTGTAATGTTGAATGACTAGGTCTCATCGCGAGCAGGCTCGCTCCTACAGGGGATTGTGTTTACCGGTAGATCAGGCCACCGTCTGATCCAGCTCCAGGCCTACCCCCAAACGGCGCGACATGCACGGCCAGCGCTTCCACGCAGCACCGGTATCCGGGCTATTGAGCTTCTCGCGGTAGGCTTCCACCGACTCCAGCGCAAAGCTGTCATCGTTGAGCATTTCGTCTACGGCGTGGTGGACTGCCTCATCCAGTTGGTTGGCAAATTCCTCACCGATCAACTGGTGGGCAATCAGGTTGGCGACCGTCATGTCCAATGGGATCAGTGGCTGGCCAAAGTGCTTGATATACAGGTCGTTGACCTCTTCGACAAACCGGTGGGCCAAATAGGCTTCGTCCAGCAGGCTGTCGAGCCCGACGTGCCCGGCCATGATTGCCGGTGGCTGGATGAAGTACTGCTCGGCGATTTTCAATACCGGTTTGATCTGTGACTCGATGCCCGCTTCCCTTGCGACTTCATTGGCTGCATCCAGCAGATCGGGCACTTCTTCGATATAAGCGGCGACAAAACGCGTGAGCACGCCGTTGGTATCGGTCTCCGGCAACTGGATCGCCGGGTGTAGATGAGGCAGTTTGCTTTCCAGCTGACGCGTCAGCAGGCCGGTCTCGGCTTCGTGTTGTTGGGCTTTTTGGATCTGCTCGCGCAATGCGGCGGTGTTCATGAAAACTCCAGGAAACAAAGGCAATGAAATAGGGAAGACATAACTTAGCTGGCTTACGAAAAATGCTAAGACGCATTTGTCATAATTATTTCATCCTTGAGACGCCCGCGTTATATCGGTTCGCCACCACTCGTCTGCATCCTTCTCCATTCGTGCCCCGCAACGCAAGTTAATGCTGTTTCAGATGATTTACGCCTTGGCATTGCGAGGTGAGAGTCGCTGTCTATACTCGGGTTGGAATGGAGTTAGCTGATGACGCCCGACTGCACACGCAGCAAGGCTCGGCAATTCAAGTTCGTAGTCTGATGCAGCCGCTCCCTTGCCGCAGGTGAAAGCCGGCGGGATAACAAGAACGATAAGGGGAACCCGCAATGATGCGACATCCACATGTCTGGATGGGCCTCCTGTTGTGGTCGATTTTCAGTCAGGCGCAAGCGGCCTGGACTGTGAATATGGCGCCTGGAGCGACTGAAATCAGTCACGCTGTGTTTGACCTGCACATGACCATTTTCTGGATCTGTGTGGTGATCGGCATCATCGTCTTTGGTGCGATGTTCTGGTCGATGATCCTGCACCGCCGCTCGACAGGGCAGGTGGCGGCCAAGTTTCATGAAAGCACCACCGTCGAAATTCTGTGGACCATTGTGCCCTTCATCATCCTCGTGGCCATGGCGGTTCCCGCGACGGCGACCCTGATCAAGATGTACGACGCCAGTGAGCCGGATATCGATATCCAGGTCACCGGCTATCAATGGAAATGGCATTACAAATACCTGGGCCAGGACGTCGAGTTCTTCAGCAACCTGGCCACTCCCGCCGACCAGATCCACAACAAGGAAGCCAAGAGCGAGCACTATTTGCTTGAGGTCGACAAGCCATTGGTGCTGCCGATCGGCGCCAAGGTGCGCTTCCTCGTGACGTCCGCCGACGTGATCCACTCATGGTGGGTGCCGGCCTTTGCGGTCAAGCGCGATGCGATCCCGGGGTTCGTCAACGAAGCCTGGACGCGCATCGAAAAACCCGGCATCTACCGTGGCCAATGCGCCGAGCTGTGCGGCAAGGACCACGGGTTCATGCCGATCGTGGTCGAAGTCAAGGAAAAGGCCGATTACGAGAAATGGCTGGGCGAGCGCAAGGCGGAAGCTGCGCAACTCAAGGAACTGACCAGCAAGGAATGGACCCTCGACGAGCTCAAGGAGCGTGGCGACAAGGTCTATCACACCACTTGCGTGGCCTGTCACCAGGCTGAGGGGCAGGGGTTGCCGCCGATGTTCCCGGCCCTCAAAGGCTCGAAAATCGCCACCGGCCCGATCAAGGATCACCTGAACATTGTCTTCCACGGCAAGCCCGGCACGTCCATGGCGGCCTTCGGCAAGCAACTGTCGGAAGTCGATATCGCCGCGGTCGTGACCTACGAACGCAACGCCTGGGGCAACAACAAGGGCGACATGGTCACGCCGAAAGAAGTGCTTGAGCTGAAACAGGCGGAAAGCAAATGACCCGGTCCATTGCTCACCTCAGGAACCGGTCGGGGCAATGCGCCCCGGCCTGCCCAGCCCATCCGGTTAAAGGAGACAGGCCATGAGCGCCGTAATCGATGACCACGGTCATGCCGACCACGCCCACGGCCCCGCCAAAGGCCTGATGCGTTGGGTGCTGACCACCAACCACAAGGACATCGGTACGCTGTACCTGTGGTTTGCGTTTTCCATGTTCCTGCTCGGCGGCTCGTTCGCGATGGTGATTCGCGCCGAGCTGTTCCAGCCAGGCCTGCAAATCGTCCAGCCGGAATTTTTCAACCAGATGACCACCATGCACGGCCTGGTGATGGTCTTCGGTGCGGTGATGCCGGCGTTCGTCGGCCTCGCCAACTGGATGATTCCGCTGATGGTCGGTGCGCCGGACATGGCCCTGCCACGGATGAACAACTTCAGCTTCTGGCTGTTGCCGGCAGCGTTCATCCTGTTGGTCTCGACCCTGTTCACCCCGGGTGGCGGGCCGAACTTCGGCTGGACGTTCTACGCCCCGCTGTCGACGACCTACGCGCCGGAAAGCGTGACGTTTTTCATCTTCGCCATCCACTTGATGGGGATCAGTTCGATCATGGGTGCGATCAACGTGATCGCCACCATCCTCAACCTGCGTGCCCCCGGCATGACGCTGATGAAAATGCCGCTGTTCGTCTGGACCTGGCTGATCACCGCGTTCCTGCTGATCGCGGTGATGCCGGTACTGGCCGGTTGCGTGACGATGATGCTGATGGACATCCACTTCGGCACCAGCTTCTTCAGTGCTGCCGGCGGCGGCGACCCGGTGCTGTTCCAGCACGTGTTCTGGTTCTTCGGTCACCCCGAGGTGTACATCATGATCCTGCCGGCCTTCGGTGCCGTCAGCTCGATCATCCCGACCTTCTCGCGCAAGCCGCTGTTCGGCTACACCTCGATGGTCTACGCCACGGCCAGTATTGCGTTCCTGTCGTTCATCGTCTGGGCGCACCACATGTTCGTGGTCGGCATTCCATTGGTGGGCGAGCTGTTCTTCATGTACGCCACGCTGCTGATCGCGGTACCCACGGGCGTGAAGGTGTTCAACTGGGCCAGCACCATGTGGCAAGGCTCGCTGACGTTCGAGACACCGATGCTGTTTGCGGTGGCATTCGTGATCCTGTTCTCCATCGGCGGTTTCTCCGGGCTGATGCTGGCCATCGCCCCGGCGGACTTCCAGTACCAGGACACTTACTTCGTGGTCGCGCACTTCCACTATGTATTGGTGCCGGGTGCGATTTTCGGGATCTTCGCGTCGGCCTACTACTGGATGCCGAAGTGGACCGGCCACATGTACGACGAAACCCTCGGCAAGCTGCACTTCTGGCTGTCGTTCATCGGCATGAACATGGCGTTCTTCCCGATGCACTTCGTGGGCCTGGCGGGCATGCCGCGGCGGATTCCGGACTACAACCTGCAATTCGCCGACTTCAACATGGTGTCGTCGATCGGCGCATTCATGTTCGGCGCCACGCAGATCTTCTTCCTGTTCATCGTGATCAAGACCATTCGCGGCGGCCCGCCGGCACCGGCCAAACCGTGGGATGGGGCTGAAGGCCTGGAATGGAGCATCCCGTCGCCGGCGCCGTATCACACCTTTACTACGCCGCCGGAAGTGAAATGAACACTTTGGCCCTTGCGGGAGAGAGACAGTGTGGCGAGGGAGCTTGCTCCCGCTCGGCTGCGAAGCAGACGCGATGTTTTTGGGGCCGCTTCGCGACCCAGCGGGAGCAAGCTCGCTCGCCACAAGTTCTCGCTCCCACAGGGTTCTCGGTAGAGGGCATAGGTCATGGCTGATTCGATTTCGATGAAGAAGCTGGTCACTCGTCTGTTGCTGGTGGTGGTGGCGATGTTTGTATTCGGGTTTGCCCTGGTGCCGATCTACGACGTGATGTGCAAGGCGTTCGGCATCAATGGCAAGACGGGCGGGCAGTATGAGGGTGAGCAAACGGTGGACAGCTCGCGGCAGGTTCGCGTGCAGTTTCTGTCGACCAACTCCGCCGACATGTCCTGGGATTTTTATCCCAAGCAGGATGAGTTGACGGCCAACCCCGGGGCGGTGAACGAGATGATCTTCATTGCACACAACCCCACCGACAAGCCAATGAGCGCCCAGGCCGTGCCGAGCATCGCGCCAAGCGCGGCGGCGGCGTATTTCCACAAGACCGAATGTTTTTGCTTTACCCAGCAAGTGCTGCAGCCCGGTCAACGGATCGAGATGCCGGTACGTTTCATCGTTGACCGTGACATGCCCAAGGAAGTGAAGCACCTGACGCTGTCCTACACGCTGTTCGATATCACCGCCCGACATCCACCGGTCGCAGTAAACACTGGCGGTTGAGCGTGCCCGATAAGGAGAACAATAAATGGCAACTCATGAGCATTATTACGTTCCGGCCCAGAGCAAATGGCCGATCATCGCCACGGTCGGGATGTTCGTCACGGTGTTCGGCCTGGCCACCTGGTTCAATGACCTGAAGGCGGCACGGCCGGAATCCCATGGCCCGCTGATCTTTTTCGTCGGTGGCTTGCTGCTCGCTTACATGTTGTTCGGCTGGTTCGGCACGGTGATCAAGGAAAGTCGCGACGGCTTGTACAGCGCGCAGATGGACCGCTCGTTCCGCTGGGGCATGAGCTGGTTCATCTTCTCCGAGGTGATGTTCTTTATCGCCTTCTTCGGTGCGCTGTTCTATGTCCGGCAGGTCTCCGGTCCGGCACTCGGCGGAGAAGGCGCCAAAGGCCTGGCTCACATGCTCTGGCCGAACTTCGAGTTCGTCTGGCCGTTGCTGAACAATCCGGACTCGAAACTGTTTCCGCCGCCCAAGGACGTCATCAGTCCATGGGGCTTGCCGTTGCTCAACACCGTGCTGTTGGTGAGCTCTAGCGTGACCGTGACCATCGCCCACCACGCCTTGAAAAAGGGCCATCGCGGTGCGCTGAAACTGTGGCTGGCGATCACCGTATTGCTGGGCTGTGCGTTTCTCGGCTTCCAGGCTGAAGAATATATCCACGCTTACAACGAACTGGGCCTGACTTTGGGTTCGGGCATCTACGGCGCGACGTTCTTCATGCTCACCGGGTTCCACGGCGCCCACGTGACCATGGGCACCATCATCCTGTTGGTGATGCTGATACGAGTGATGCGTGGGCACTTCGACAACGAGCATCAGTTCGGCTTCGAGGCGGCGAGTTGGTACTGGCACTTCGTGGACGTGGTGTGGATCGGCTTGTTCGTATTCGTTTACGTGCTCTAACCCCTACCAGGGGGCGTGGGAAACCAACTGGCCGCTGAAAAAACCCCAGGCGATCAAGCCGACGGTGATGGCGGCCAGCGTGACACGAACACTCAAGGCAATGACGAGGCGGTTCGAACTGCTGTCGTCCTTGACCAGAAAAAACAGGCCGCTGAACAGGCTGACAACCGTGGCAATCAGCATCAGGACGATGGCTGCTTTGAGCATGGTGAGACTCCGGGGGACTAGCGATGCACTTGAGTATAGCTATCGCACCGACTGACTTTCTGGCGACGCCATGAAGCGCTTCCGGCCGGGCATCGTGCCGACATTGGTGGTCGCCCTGCTGCTGCCGCTGCTGGTGTCGCTAGGGTTCTGGCAATTGGGCCGGGGCGCGGAGAAAAGCGCGCTGTTGCAAACCTATAGCGAGCGCCGGGCCGCCGAACCGATGCTCAGCACCGAACTGCAACACAGCGTTGATCCAGCCTTCCGCCGGGTCCGCCTGCACGGTCAGTTCGATGCCAGCCACAGCCTGTTGCTGGATAACCGCCAGCGTGACGGCAAGGTCGGCGTCGAGCTGCTGCAACCGTTTCAGGATCAGGCGACCGGCCTCTGGCTGCTGGTCAATCGAGGCTGGCTGCCGTGGCCGGACCGGCGCACTCCACCGCAATTCACCACACCGGTTCAGGCATTGAGCCTGGATGCCTGGGTCTACGTGCCGCCGGGCGCAACCTTCCAGTTGCACGCCGATCCCGATTCCACGACCTGGCCGCAATTGGTCACCGCAGTTGACCCGACCAAGCTCTGGGCAGGTCTCGACCGCGAAGGGTTCGCCTATGAATTACGTGCAGAAACCGGACCGGCGACTTACCAGGCCGATTGGCCGGTCGTTGCCATGGGGCCGGAAAAACACATCGCTTATGCCGTGCAGTGGTTCGCCCTGTCGATCGCCCTGTTCGGCCTTTATCTCTATCTCGGCTGGCACAACGCAAAGGAGAAACACCATGGGAGCGGCCATGAATCCACCCAGCATGTCTGAGGCAAAACCGGTATTGAACCGGCGCAAGGGACGTTTGCAGTTGCTGCTGATTCTGCTCGGTGTGATCGGGCCGATGATCCTCGCCACCGGCATGTACAAGCTGCAGTTCTGGGTGCCGGAGGGCCGCAGTTATCACGGCGAACTGATCGGCAATGGCCAGACCCGCGCCGACCTCGGCGTAAAGGCTGAGGAAGAGCGCTGGCAGTTGCTGGTGACCGCGCCGAAGGATTGCGCTGTCGACTGTCAGCAACTGGTGTATCTGGCGCGGCAGATTCAGATCGGCCTGGGCCGCGATGCCGGGCGCGCCAGCCATGCCATCGCCGCTGCACAGCCGTTGAGCAGCGAATACGAGGCCAAGCTGACCCGCGAATACCCGCAGCTGCAACGCTATCCGCTGGACCTCGCTACCTTCAGCAAAACCACGGGGGACAAGGCCGAACCACAACTGTGGATCATCGATCCCCACGGCAACCTGGTGCTGCGCTACGACCCGTCGGTCAAGGGCAAGGATCTGCTGAACGACCTGCGTCACCTGCTGAAACTGTCCAACATCGGATAAGGGCATCGTCATGGCCAAACCTGGATTTCGCCTCGCGCTGTTTGCCACCTTGCTGGCACTGATTGTGGTGTTGCTCGGCGCCTACACCCGCCTGACCCACGCCGGCCTCGGCTGCCCGGACTGGCCCGGCTGTTACGGCTTTATCAGCGTGCCTAAAAGCGAAGCCCAATTGGCCCATGCCGAATTGCATTTCCCGGACACGCCGGTCGAAGCCCACAAGGGCTGGAACGAGATGATCCATCGCTACTTTGCCGGCACCCTGGGCCTGTTGCTCGTGGTCCTGGCCGCTCGCTCATGGATGCATCGCCGGCATCCAGGCCAGCCGGTGAAGCTGCCGCTGTTCCTGCTGGCGGTGGTGTTCGCGCAAGCGGCGTTCGGCATGTGGACGGTGACGCTCAAGCTCTGGCCGCAAGTGGTGACCGGGCACCTGCTCGGCGGTTTCGCCACGTTGAGCCTATTGTTCCTGCTGACCTTGCGCCTCTCCGGTGTACTGCCGGCATTGACCGTGCCACGTCGTTTGCAGCACTGGGCGACGGCAGGGCTGCTGCTGGTGATCGGGCAAATCGCCCTCGGTGGCTGGGTCAGCTCCAATTATGCCGCGGTGGCCTGCATCGACTTTCCGACCTGCCACGGTCAATGGCTGCCCCCTGCCGATTTCGCCAATGGCTTTCACCTGACCCAGCACATCGGCCCGAATTACCTCGGCGGACAACTGGACAGTGATGCGCGCACAGCGATTCACCTGACGCACCGCATCGGCGCGCTACTGGTGACCCTGGTGCTGCTCGGCCTGGCCTGGCAACTGAAGGTAGTCGGCATGACGCGACTGGCGGGGCTGGTATTGCTCGCCCTCACGGCGCAAATCACGCTGGGTATCAGCAACGTGGTGTTCCATCTGCCACTGCCGGTGGCCGTGGCGCACAACGCCGGGGGTGCGGCGCTGTTGCTGACGATGGTGCTGGTCAATTATCACGCGCGAACCAGCCTGGTTCGGGTCAAACAAACGACTCGCTGGCGCTTCAGCCCGCGTAAGCATTCAGCCGGGCCCATAACAATAAAAGGAGAAATGCCATGGCGATTCTGATCGGCGAGCGTCACAGCCAGGCAATCTGGCGTGACTACCTGGAACTGACCAAACCGAAAGTGGTGGTGCTGATGCTCATCACTTCGCTGGTGGGGATGTTCCTGGCCACTCGCGCCGGGGTGCCATGGACCGTGCTGGTGTTCGGCAACCTGGGGATCGCCCTGTGTGCGGGCGGTGCGGCAGCGGTCAACCATGTAGTGGACCGGCGGATCGATGCCGTCATGGCGCGCACCCATAAACGCCCCTTGGCCGAGGGGCGGGTCTCACCAACGGCGGCGCTGACGTTTGCGCTGGTGCTGGCGGTGCTTGGCCAGGCCCTGTTGCTGGCCTTCACCAATCCACTGACAGCCTGGCTGACCCTCGCCTCGTTGCTTGGCTATGCGGTGGTGTACACCGGTTTTCTCAAACGTGCGACGCCACAGAACATCGTGATCGGCGGCCTGGCCGGTGCCGCACCGCCCCTGCTCGGCTGGACTGCTGCCACCGGCCATGTCAGTGCCGAACCGTTGCTGTTGGTGCTGATCATTTTCGCCTGGACCCCACCGCATTTCTGGGCGCTGGCCATCCACCGCAAAGAGGAATACGCCAAGGCTGACATTCCGATGTTGCCGGTAACCCACGGCGAGCATTACACCAAGGTGCATATTCTGCTTTACACCGCCGCGCTGCTGGCCGTGAGCCTGATGCCGTACGTGATCCACATGAGCGGCCTGCTCTACCTGACCTGCGCGATCGTCCTCGGCGCGAGGTTCCTGCAATGGGCCGTGGTGCTGTACCGTGGCACTCGGCCGCACGCGGCGATCAACACGTTCAAGTACTCTATTTATTACTTGTTCCTGCTGTTCATCGCGCTGCTCGTAGACCACTACTTATTGTTGAACCTATGACTCGAACCCAGAAAACCGTCTTCATCCTTGTCGCCCTGATCGCGCTGGTCCTGGGCCTGACCATCAACAAAGTGCTGTCCGGCAAAGGTCAGGGCGACCCGACGGCACTGATCGACGCCGGGATCATCCTGCTGCCGCAAAGCCGCAATCTGCCGAGCGTGACGATGACCGATCAGGACGGCAAACCGGTGGAAATCAATGAACTCAAAGGCAAGTGGTCGCTGCTGTTCTTCGGCTACACGTTCTGCCCGGACATCTGCCCGACCACCCTCGCCCAGTTGCGCCAGATCAAAAGTGAACTGCCACCGGAGGCGGTGGACAAGTTGCAGATCGTGCTGGTCAGCGTCGATCCCAATCGCGATACGCCGAAGCAGCTCAAACAGTATCTGGGTTACTTCGATCCACAATTCGTCGGCCTGACGCCGAACTCCGTGGAGGAACTGCAAAAAGTTGCCAATGCAGTGAGCATTCCGTTCATCCCGGCGGATACCAGCAAGCCGAACTACACCGTCGACCACAGCGGCAACCTCGCGGTCATCGGACCGGACGGCACGCAGCGCGGGTTCATTCGTGCGCCGTTGAACAACGTTAAGCTGGTGGCGCAGTTGCCGGTGATGCTCAAGCGTCAGTGACAACGCCACCCAACCCTGTAGGAGCGAGCCTGTTCGCGATAGCGGACTGACATTCAACATTGATGTTGGATCTGATGGCCCTATCGCGAGCAGGCTCGCTCCCACAAGGTCAGTATTTCAGGCAACAAAAAATGGGCACCCAACCTGGTTGGTGTGCCCATTTTTTATTCCGCCCCCCGTTTTGCGGGGTGGAAATCAAGGATTGACGCTGTCTTTCAACGATTTGCCTGGTTTGAAGGCAACTGTGTTGCTGGCCTTGATTTTGACTGGCTCACCGGTTTGCGGGTTTTTGCCGGTACGGGCGCCGCGGTGGCGTTGCAGGAAGGTGCCGAAGCCTACCAGCGTTACGCTGTCTTTGCGGTGCAGGGCGCCGGTGATTTCTTCGAGTACGGCGTTGAGAACGCGGTTGGCCTGCTCTTTGGTGAGGTCTGCTTTTTCAGCAATTGCTGCAGCGAGTTCTGGTTTACGCATATTAGTGAAGCCCCTTTGACGGTTTTTTGTTGTTATGTCCGTGCTGCTCTCTGTGGAACAGCGCCCAAAGCGCCGCAGGTGCTCTACTCTGCGGCAGACGGGAGTGAGGATGGCACGCAGCGAGGAGCCGCGCCAGTATCGACGCGGCCAATGTAGGGGCAAAACAGGGGTGATTCCGACAGAACGACCGGTATTTACGCCAGCAGTGCCGGAAGCTCTTTGTTCAGGGCCAGTTTCTCCATCACGGCCGCGCCCGTCAGGGCATAACCGAGCAGTTTTCCGCTGGCATCGCGGCATAGCACTTTGATGTCGGCCCCCTGCCCTTCGACCGTCCAGACACCCTCCGAACCCCGAGGTGGCGGGGACACCACCAATGGGCAAACCGGGGTTTTCACGGTGATGGGCATCGGGCCGTAGCTGACTGCTGTCGGCTTGCCGGCGAGGGTCTGGGCCAGCGCCCTCGCACAGCTCATCAGGGGCATCACGTACAACAGATTCAGCCCATCGACCTCGGCACAGTCGCCCAACGCGTAGATATTGGCGTGAGAAGTCTTCAGGTGACGATCGACCACGACCCCCCGATTGACCTGCAACCCGGCCGCGGCCGCCAGATCGATGCGTGGACGCAGGCCAATGGCCGAGACCACCACATCGCACGGGATAACCTGACCATCGGACAAATGCGCCTCCAGGCCATCGGCAACCCGTTGCAAGCGAGTCAGCACAGGCCCCAGGTGGAAACGTGCACCAAGGCTTTCCAGACCGGCCTGAACCGCCGCGGCCGCTGCCGGGTGCAACAGGGTCGGCATGACCTGTTCACACGGTGCAACCAATTGCACCTCGTAGCCACCCAGGCTCAGGTCGTTGGCAAACTCGCAGCCAATCAGGCCGGCACCGAGCAAGAGCACCCGTTGCTTGCCGGCGGCTGCCGCGCGAAAGCGGGCGTAGTCTTCCAGGTCATTGATAGGGAACACGCAGTCCGCCGCATCGCCTTCGATGGGCACCCGCACGGTTTCTGCGCCCCAGGCCAGGATCAGGTCACGGTAAATCACCGATTCTTCGCCGATCCACAAGCGCTTGTGACCCGGATCGATGCCGCTGATGCGCGTATGGGTGCGCACTTCGGCCTTCAACTGTTCGGCCATGGCGCCAGGTTCGGCCATGCTCAGTCCGTCGGCGTCCTTGTTTTTGCCAAAACCGGTGGAGAGCATCGGTTTGGAGTAGGAGCGCCCGTCATCGGCGGTAATCAGCAGCAGCGGGGTTTCGCTATCGAGTTTGCGAAACTCCCGGGCCAGGTTGTAGCCCGCCAGGCCAGTGCCGACGATCACGACAGGTGCGTTCATTCCTTACTCCTCTGAAGGTCTTAGTTGATTTCGATCATTTCGAAATCCATTTTGCCGACGCCACAATCCGGGCACAGCCAGTCTTCCGGCACGTCTTGCCACAGGGTGCCCGGCGCAATGCCGTCATCCGGCCAGCCGTCGGCTTCGTTGTAGATCAGGCCGCAGACCACACATTGCCACTTTTTCATTCAGGTACTTCCTCAGTTCAGGCGTTTTGCCGGCTCGGACGGTCGATGCTTGCAGCTCTGCCGTCCGGCCCAGGGCGTTTTGTATAGAGGGGGCCGGGCAGATGCAAGCCTGTTCGGCGCAACGGCTGGGCGGATCACTCAAATTCACAGGCTGACATGTTAAGCTCGGCGCCTCCTTTGCTGCCAATAATGACTCATTGTGCAACACACAGAACGCCTCTCCCCGCTCGCACTCTGGCTCCCCCAAAGCCGGCTGACGCCTCAGCCCGACACGTCCGTCCTCGACTGGTTGTTCGATGATGGCTCGCTGACCAGGCGCCTTGTTCAACTGACCAACGATGCCTTCAGCGTCACGCCGCTGTTCGAAGGCTGGCAGGCCCTGCGCGCAGACGAATGCCTCGCGCTGGACCTTGCCGAAGGTACTGAAGGCTGGGTGCGCGAGGTGTATTTGCGAGGTCATGGTCAAGCGCTGGTGTTTGCCCGAAGTGTGGCGTCGCGCAGTGCATTGCAGGGCGATGGCTTGCATATGGATGAATTGGGCAGCCGATCCCTGGGCGAATTGCTGTTTTGTGACCGCGCGTTCCAGCGTCAGGCCATCGAGGTTTGCCACTACCCCCAGGAATGGTTGCCGAACGAAGTGCGGGCTCCTGAATTATGGGGCCGCCGTTCGCGCTTCGACCGTGGCGCATTGAGCATACTCGTGGCCGAGATTTTCCTTCCGTCCCTGTGGAACGCTGCCGGCGTCCAAACGGAGAGCCGTTGATGTACCAGAGCCTGCTCAAGTCCCTGAATCGCTTGAACCCTCGGGCCTGGGACTTCATTCAACTAACCCGCATGGACAAGCCGATCGGCATCTACCTGCTACTGTGGCCGACGCTGTGGGCGCTGTGGATTGCCGGTAAGGGCTCGCCTTCGCTGGCCAACATCGTGATTTTCGTCCTTGGCGTGGTGCTGACCCGCGCCGGCGGCTGCGTGATCAACGATTGGGCCGACCGCAAGGTCGATGGCCACGTCAAACGTACTGCGCAACGTCCGCTGGCCAGCGGCAAGATCAGCTCGAAAGAGGCGCTGGTGTTCTTCGCGCTCTTGATGGGCGTGAGTTTCCTGCTGGTGCTGTGCACCAATGCTCCGACGATCTGGTTGTCGCTGGGCGGTTTGGCGCTGGCCTTCACCTACCCGTTCATGAAGCGCTACACCTATTACCCGCAAGTGGTGCTGGGTGCGGCGTTTTCCTGGGGCATGCCGATGGCTTTCACCGCCGAGACCGGGGAACTGCCGGCTGCAGCGTGGCTGCTGTGGATCGCCAACCTGTTGTGGACGGTGGGCTACGACACCTATTACGCGATGACCGACCGTGATGACGACTTGAAGATCGGCGTGAAGTCCACGGCCATCCTGTTTGGCGACGCGGACCGGGTGATCATCCTGACCTTGCAAGGCCTGGCACTGGCCTGCTTGCTCTTGGCGGGCTCCCGATTCGAACTCGGCGGCTGGTTCCACCTGGGGTTGGTGGTGGCGGCAGGCTGCTTTGCCTGGGAGTTCTGGTACACCCGCGACAAGGATCGCATGCGCTGTTTCAAGGCGTTTTTGCACAATCATTGGGCAGGGTTGGCGATTTTTGTCGGGATTGTGCTGGATTACGCGTTGCGCTGACCCAAGGCCTGTCTTTGAACTGCGTTACGCAGGAGCAAGGCTTACCCGCGATGGCGCCTTCAAGATCGCTATCGCGGGCAAGCCTTGCGCCTGCAGAAGAGCGGTTACTTCTGCGACTCGTGAACGACGTGCCACACGTCCTTCATCTTGTCGCCCGTCATGTCTCCCGGCTTCTTGTCCTTCACAAACGTGTAAAGCGGCTTGCCGTCATAGGCGTATTGCATCTTCCCGTCATCTCGCTTGATGACGCTCCACTTGCCCTCGGCCGTGGCGCCCGCCGGCGCCATCATCGGTGGCCAGTTCTTCGCGCACTCGTCGTTGCACATCGACTTGCCGCCCGAGTCCTTGTCGAACGTGTACAGGGTCATGCCATTGTGATCGACCATCATGCCGTCTTTCATCATCGCCGGGTCGGCGGCCAAGGCCAGCGTCGGCAGCGTTAGCGCCGCCGTAACCAGCAGTGCCTTCCAGGATTGAGCAATGTGATTCATGGAAACCTTCCTTTTGCGGTTGTCAGGATTCGGACTTAGAGCTTAGCCCAGGATCATGGCAATCGCCGGTCGACTAAAATACTGTCACACGACTGCAATAATTCCGTTATCTAATGCGGCGCAAGACAGTTAAATGACAAGAGGATTAAGGCATGGTTGGCAGGAGCATTCTGATCGTCGACGACGAAGCGCCCATTCGCGAAATGATCGCCGTTGCGTTGGAAATGGCCGGCTATGACTGCCTGGAAGCGGAGAACTCCCAGCAGGCGCATGCCATTATCGTCGACCGCAAGCCGGACCTGATCCTGCTCGACTGGATGCTCCCGGGCACGTCCGGCATCGAGCTGGCCCGCCGCCTCAAGCGCGACGAACTGACCGGGGATATCCCGATCATCATGCTCACCGCCAAGGGCGAAGAGGACAACAAGATCCAGGGCCTGGAAGTGGGCGCCGACGATTACATCACCAAACCGTTTTCCCCCCGTGAGCTCGTCGCGCGACTCAAAGCCGTGTTGCGCCGCGCCGGCCCTACCGATGGCGAAGCGCCGATCGAAGTCGGCGGCTTGCTGCTCGACCCGATCGGCCACCGTGTGACCATCGATGGAAAACCGGCGGAAATGGGCCCGACCGAATACCGTCTGCTGCAATTTTTCATGACCCACCAGGAACGCGCCTATACCCGGGGCCAGTTGCTGGATCAGGTTTGGGGCGGCAACGTCTATGTCGAGGAACGCACCGTCGACGTGCACATCCGTCGCCTGCGCAAAGCCCTCGGCGATGCCTACGAAAATCTGGTACAAACCGTGCGCGGCACCGGATACCGCTTTTCTACCAAAGCATGAAGGTAGCTACGAGCTGCAAGCTTCAAGCGACAAGCTAAAAGCTGCTTTTCTGACAAGGACGCGCGTCACGTGAACCAAAACTGGCATGGCACCCTGATTCGCCACATGCTGCTGCTGGTCACCGCCTGCCTGGTGATCGGCCTGATCACCGGCTACTACGGCTGGAGCCTCGCCGCAGGCCTGGGCATTTACCTGGCCTGGACCCTCAAGCAACTGCTGCGCCTGCACGAATGGCTGCGCCTGCACAAACCCGATGAGGCGCCGCCCGATGGCTATGGCCTGTGGGGCGAGGTGTTCGACAGCATCTATCACCTGCAACGCCGCGACCAACGGGTGCGCGGGCGCCTGCAAGCGGTGATCGACCGGGTGCAGGAATCCACCGCCGCGCTGAAAGACGCGGTGATCATGCTCGACAGCGACGGCAACCTGGAATGGTGGAACCGCGCCGCCGAAACCCTGCTGGGCCTCAAGACCCCGCAGGACAGCGGCCAGCCGGTGACCAACCTGGTGCGCCATCCGCGCTTCAAGGAATACTTCGAGCAGGACAACTACAGCGAACCGCTGGAAATCCCCTCGCCGACCAATGACCGCGTGCGCATCCAGCTGTACATCACCCGCTACGGCAACAACGAGCACTTGATGCTGGTGCGCGACGTGACGCGCATCCATCAGCTGGAACAGATGCGCAAAGACTTCATCGCCAACGTATCCCACGAGCTGCGTACGCCGCTGACGGTGATCTGTGGCTATCTGGAAACCCTGCTCGATAATGCCGAAGAGGTGAACCCGCGCTGGACCCGCGCCTTGCAGCAGATGCAGCAGCAAGGCGGGCGCATGCAGACCCTGCTCAACGACTTGCTGTTGCTGGCCAAACTGGAAGCCACCGATTACCCATCGGACAACCAGCCCGTGGCCATCGACGGCTTGCTGCAATCGATCAAGGGCGATGCGCAGCAACTGTCCGGCCAGAAAAACCAGCACATCACTCTGGAGGCCGACCCGACCATCCTGCTCAAGGGCAGTGAAGCGGAATTGCGCAGCGCGTTTTCCAATCTGGTGTTCAACGCGGTGAAGTACACCCCGGCCGAAGGCAATATCCGCATTCGCTGGTGGGGCGATGAACAGGGCGCGCATTTGAGCGTGCAGGATTCAGGGATCGGCATCGACAGCAAACACCTGCCGCGACTGACCGAACGCTTCTATCGCGTCGACTCCAGTCGCAACTCCAATACCGGTGGCACCGGGTTGGGCCTGGCGATCGTCAAGCACGTGCTGTTGCGCCATCGGGCGCGCATGGAAATCAGCAGCGTGCCGGGCCATGGCAGCACCTTTACCTGCCATTTCGCTCCCGCCCAGGTCAGCAAATCCCTGGTCATCAGCACCGCCGACTGATACCGGCCAGCACGCGCCACTAGGCAATCGCCCAGTCAGCCGCTACATTGGCTGACTTGTGCCTGCCATTCAGGTACACATTTTCTTTCCTTTCGAATTCACGGAAACCGCAAAACTCCATCATGGACCCTTCCCCTGGCTTGACCCTCGCTACAATTTTCGCCGACTTCGGCATGATTCTTTTTGCTCTGATCCTGGTTTTGCTCAACGGCTTTTTCGTTGCGGCGGAATTTGCCATGGTCAAATTGCGCTCGACCCGTGTCGAGGCCATTGCCGAACAACACGGCTGGCGCGGTCACATTCTGCGTACCGTACACAGTCAGCTCGATGCTTACCTGTCGGCCTGCCAGTTGGGTATTACCCTGGCCTCGCTGGGCCTTGGCTGGGTGGGCGAGCCTGCGTTCGCGCACATTCTCGAGCCGTTGCTGAGCGCCGTGGGCGTCGAGTCGGCCGAGATCATCAAAGGCGTGTCGTTCTTCACCGCGTTCTTCATCATTTCGTACCTGCACATTGTGGTCGGCGAACTCGCCCCGAAATCCTGGGCCATCCGCAAACCCGAGCTGCTGTCGTTGTGGACGGCCGTGCCGTTGTACCTGTTCTACTGGGCGATGTACCCTGCGATCTACCTGCTCAATGCCAGCGCCAACCAGATCCTGCGCATCGCCGGCCAGGGCGAACCCGGCCCGCATCACGAGCACCATTACAGCCGCGAAGAACTGAAATTGATCCTGCACTCCAGCCGTGGCCAGGACCCGAGCGACCAGGGCATGCGCGTTCTAGCCTCGGCGGTGGAAATGGGCGAGCTGGAAGTGGTCGACTGGGCCAACTCCCGCGAAGACCTGATCACCCTGGAGTTCAACGCGCCGCTGAAGGAAATCCTGGCGATGTTCCGTCGCCACAAGTTCAGCCGTTATCCGGTGTACGACAGCGAGCGCCAGGAGTTCGTCGGCCTGCTGCACATCAAGGACCTGCTGCTGGAACTGGCGGCGCTGGACCACATTCCCGAGTCGTTCAACCTTGCCGAACTGACCCGCCCTCTGGAACGCGTTTCCCGGCACATGCCGCTGTCGCAATTGCTGGAACAGTTTCGCAAGGGCGGCTCGCACTTCGCCGTGGTCGAAGAGGCCGATGGCAACATCATCGGCTACCTGACCATGGAAGACGTGCTGGAAGTGCTGGTGGGCGACATTCAGGACGAACACCGCAAGGCCGAGCGCGGCATCCTCGCGTACCAACCGGGCAAGCTGCTGGTGCGCGGTGATACACCGCTGTTCAAGGTCGAGCGACTGCTGGGCATCGATCTGGATCACGTCGAAGCCGAAACCCTTGCCGGGCTGGTCTACGAAAGCCTGAAGCGGGTGCCGGAAGAGGAAGAAGTGCTGGAAGTCGAAGGTTTGCGGATCATCATCAAGAAGATGAAAGGGCCGAAGATCGTGCTGGCCAAGGTGTTGATGCTGGATTAAGTCACGCCCCTGTAGGAGCCGGCTTGCTGGCGATGGGTACGCCGCGGTGCCCCTGTGATACCGCGTTATCGTTCATCGCCAGCAAGCCGGCTCCTACTGCCCAACGCAAAGTTGGGCATCGCCCCCACCGGTTGATTGAACCGGTAGGGAATCGACACCAGCCCCATCCCGGTATTGCGCTGCACCACGAAGTGCAAATGTGGCCCGGTGCTGTTGCCGGTGTTGCCCGACAGGGCCAGTGCACTGCCTACCGCCACCTTCTGCCCCTCTCGTACCCTGACCGAGCCTTGCTTGAGGTGCAGGTACACACCCATGGTCCCGTCATCGTGCAGCACCCGCACGAAATTGCCGGAAGCATCAGTGCCACGCCCGCTCTGGCCATTCTCGGTTTTCACCACCACCCCGCCCCGTGCGGCGATGATCGGCGTGCCCTCCGGCATGGCAATGTCGATGGCGTAGCGGCTTTTAGGGCCGAAGTGGCTGTAGGGTCCGTTGGCACCCTGACTGATCCGGAACGGACCGCCACGCCAAGGCAAGGGATACCGATAGCCCACAGCGGTGCCTGTCGGGTCACCGAGCGAATATTTGAGCTTGGGAATGTAGGCGAGCGGCTTCCCGGCCCGGATCGCCGTGAGCTGCGCCAGGCGAACGCTGGTGCGCAGTGGAATGACTCGGCGGATCGATCGACCTGGAATTCCGCTGACGTTCTTCACGCCGGCAAAACTCAATTCGATCTCCACCGGTGCATACAGGTCATTGCGCACATACACGCTGTCGACGCCATCCTTTTTCATGATCACGTAGTACACCTGACGCTCCAGGCGCTCGACCATCCGATCTCGAAAAACGAACACCTTTGAGCCTTTCGTGGGGCGATCGCTGTAAGAGACCACGCCATTGGCATCGGTGGACTTGTAGATAGTCATGGCCATGGATGAAGCGCAGGCCATGGACAAACCACAAAGAAACAACAGGCGCGCGAACATGGGAAGGAGTTCTGTCGAGTAAGGCTTGGGAATGAGCCTAGCAGCCGGAATTGACCCGCGTGGTCGACAGATGTTTCGAAATGGATGTTACGGGAGGATGAGCGGTGACGAGTGGCATGGGGAAGACAGTTGCTCCCACAAGGTATTCAATGTCCCTGTGGGAGCGACGGTGCGACGATTCGACTTGCTCGCGATGGCAATCTCACGGGCGACGCAGTTTTAAGCGCCGGGAATGAAATGCTTCTGCGCCGTGCCACGGGCAATCAGGCGGGAGATGTAGTCGAGTTTCTGCGCATCCTGGTCGACGAAGCGAAAGGTCAATTGCAACCATTCGCTGTCGGGCTTCTGTTCGTGAGCGACGATGGCATGCAGATAGCCATTGAGACGCGCCGTTTCGGCGTTGTCACCCTGCTCCAGATCGAGCACAGCGCTGTCGAGGACTTGCGGCAGGGTTTCGGCGCGCTTGACCACCAACAACGCTTCCTTGAGGCTCAGGGCCTTGATCACGCATTGCTGGATGCCGTTCGGCAAGCGCAATTGACCCTGGCCACGTCCTCCACCCACGGTGGCCGCTGCTACAGGAGCCTTGACTGGCGGGCTGTTGAGCAAGCCACCCCGCGACGGTGCCGGGGCCGCAGGTGCGGGTGCAACGGCAGCCGGAGCGACCACGGCGGGTTTGCCGCCAGTCAATGCACTGAGCGAGTCATTGCCGAATGCCGGGCTGGTTTTAGTCGCTGCAACGTTGATCAAGGCATCGAGCTTGCCGACCTTGTGCAGCGCCTGCTTGACCTTGGTGATCAGTTGCTCGTTGGTGAACGGTTTGCTGACGTATCCGGACACGCCGGCCTGGATTGCCTGGACCACGTTCTCTTTGTCGCCGCGACTGGTCACCATCACGAACGGCATGCTTTTGAGGCTGTCCTGCTCACGGCACCAGGTCAGCAGTTCCAGGCCGGACATTTCCGGCATTTCCCAGTCGCACAGGACCAGGTCGAACGCTTCCTTCGCCAGCATGGCCTGAGCCTTTTTGCCGTTGACCGCGTCTTCGATTCGCATGCCCGGGAAATAGTTACGCAGGCATTTCTTCACCAGGTCACGAATGAACGAGGCATCGTCCACGACCAACACACTGACCTTACTCATCCATAACCCCTTTAAAAAATCCCGGCAAGCATACCGCTTTGCTGATGGCACATTGCCAAAACCTTCAGTCACGCCGGCACTTTTCGTTCGCGGGTGCTGCTTTTCGAATTCGTCGGCCGCAAACAAAAACGCCCGGCCAAAAGGCCGGGCGCTTTACTTGGGCAACCTTACTTATCGTCAGCTTTGCCCGGAACATTAGCGGTTTCACCGCTTGTTCCTTCAACTTCTTCTTTCATGCGCTTGAGGCCCAGGTGACGCACGTCGGTACCGCGCACCAGGTAAATCACCAGTTCCGAGATATTGCGCGCGTGGTCGCCGATCCGCTCCAGCGAACGCAGCACCCAGATAATGCTCAAGACCCGCGAGATAGAGCGCGGGTCTTCCATCATGTAGGTGGCCAGTTCACGCAGGGCGGTCTTGTATTCGCGGTCGATGATCTTGTCGTACTGCGCTACCGACAACGCCAGGTCGGCGTCGAAACGGGCAAACGCGTCCAGCGCATCACGCACCATGTTGCGCACTTGGTCGCCGATGTGACGAACCTCGACATAACCGCGCGGCGCTTCACCTTCTTCGCACAGCTGAATCGCACGGCGGGCGATCTTGGTCGCTTCGTCGCCGATGCGCTCCAGGTCGATCACCGATTTGGAAATGCTGATGATCAGGCGCAAGTCCGAGGCCGCCGGCTGGCGACGGGCCAGAATGCGCAGGCATTCTTCGTCGATGTTGCGTTCCATCTGGTTGATCTGGTCGTCGATCTCGCGAACCTGCTGGGCCAGGCCAGAGTCGGCCTCGATCAGCGCGGTCACCGCGTCGTTGACCTGCTTCTCGACCAGCCCGCCCATGGCCAGGAGGTGGCTGCGCACTTCCTCGAGCTCAGCGTTGAACTGCGCGGAGATGTGATGGGTAAGGCCTTCTTTACTAATCATGTTGGCGTCCTTGGAGCGTCCGGTAAGGTGCGGTGGGCCGCAGCGTCAGTTCAGTGAGCAACCAACCGCTTGCTAGCCGTAACGACCGGTGATGTAGTCTTCGGTCTGCTTCTTCGCCGGATTGGTGAACAGGGTATCGGTGTCGCCGAATTCCACCAGTTTGCCCATGTACATGAACGCCGTGTAGTCGGAAACCCGCGCGGCCTGTTGCATGTTGTGGGTGACGATAACGATGGTGAACTTCGATTTCAGTTCGTAAATCAGCTCTTCGACTTTCAGCGTCGAGATCGGGTCGAGCGCCGAGCACGGTTCGTCGAGCAACAGCACTTCTGGCTCCACGGCGATGGTGCGCGCAATGACCAGACGTTGCTGCTGACCACCGGACAGGCCCAATGCCGACTCGTGCAGGCGGTCCTTGACCTCGTCCCACAGCGCCGCACCTTTCAACGCCCACTCGACGGCTTCGTCGAGTACGCGCTTCTTGTTGATACCCTGGATACGCAAGCCGTAAACCACGTTCTCGTAGATGGTTTTCGGGAACGGATTCGGCTTCTGGAACACCATGCCGACCCGGCGACGCAGTTCGGCGACGTCTTCGCCCTTGCGGTAGATGTTGTTGCCGTACAGGTTGATCGCGCCCTCGACACGGCAGCCATCGACCAGGTCATTCATGCGGTTGAAGGTCCGCAGCAGCGTGGATTTGCCGCAGCCGGACGGGCCGATGAAGGCGGTCACGCGCTGTTTCGGGATGTTCATGCTGACGTCGAACAAGGCTTGTTTGTCGCCGTAGAACAGGCTCAGGCCCGGCACTTCGATGGCTACGGTTTCCTGCTCGAGGCTCAGGCTCTGTTTGTCGCGACCCAGGGCCGACATGTTGATGCCGTGGGTATGTGCTTCGTGCTGCATGGGAGGCTCCCTGTGCTAACAAATTCGGTTCAATTGGCCGCTGCAGGCATAAAGCCTGGCGGTAGCACCACCCCTGTAGGAGCACAGCTTGCTGGCGATGGCGATTTCGAAAACGCCATCGCGGGCAAGCCTTGCTCCTACAGGGAGCGGCAGTAATCAGCTATCCAGCGCTTTGTATTTTTCGCGCAGGTGGTTACGGATATAGACGGCCGACAGGTTCAACGTCGCGATCACCAGCACCAGCAACAACGCCGTGGCGTATACCAGTGGTCGTGCCGCTTCGACGTTCGGGCTCTGGAAGCCGACGTCATAGATGTGGAAGCCCAGGTGCATGATCTTCTGGTCCAGGTGCAGGTACGGGTAGTTGCCGTCCACCGGCAGCGACGGCGCCAGTTTCACCACACCCACCAGCATCAGCGGCGCCACTTCACCGGCGGCACGGGCCACGGCGAGGATCATGCCGGTCATCATCGCCGGGCTGGCCATCGGCAGCACGATCTTCCACAAGGTTTCAGCCTTTGTCGCGCCGAGGGCCAACGAGCCTTCACGCACGGTGCGAGGAATCCGCGCCAGGCCTTCTTCGGTGGCCACGATCACCACCGGCACCGCCAGCAGTGCCAGGGTCAACGAAGCCCAAAGCAGACCCGGCGTACCGAAGGTTGGCGCCGGCAACGCTTCAGGGAAGAACAAGCGGTCGAGCGAGCCACCCAGTACATAAACGAAGAAGCCCAGACCGAACACGCCGTAGACAATGGCCGGTACACCCGCGAGGTTGTTCACCGCGATGCGGATCACCCGGGTCAGGGTGTTCTGCTTGGCGTATTCGCGCAGGTACACCGCCGCCAGCACGCCGAACGGGGTGACGATCATCGCCATGATCAACGTCATCATCACGGTGCCGAAGATCGCCGGGAAAATCCCGCCTTCGGTGTTCGCTTCACGAGGATCGTCGCTCAGGAATTCCCAGATCTTGCTGAAGTAGAAGCCGATCTTGGTGAGGGTGCCCATGCCATTGGGCTGGTAAGCGTGAACCACCTTGCCCAGACCAATCTCGATTTCCTTGCCGTTGGCATCACGGGCGGTGAGGCTGTCGCGATTGAACTGCGCGTGCAGATCATTCAGGCGCGCTTCAACATCCTGGTAACGGGCGTTCAGCTCAGCGCGTTCGGACTCCATGTCCGCTTGTGCGGTGGCGTCGAGCTTGCCATCGAGTTCCAGTTTGCGGCCGTGCAGACGGATGCGTTCCAGACCGGCGTTGATCGCACCGATGTCGACTTTTTCCAGAGTCTTGAGTTGCGCGGCCAGCTGATTCACGCGGTTGATTCGCGCTTGCAGCTCAGGCCAGGCAGCTTCACCCTCGGCAATGATCTTGCCATCCTGTTTGACGTTGACCAGGTAACCGTAGAAGTTGCCCCATTCACGGCGCTCCAGCGCCATCAATTCGACCGGAGTCTTCTGGTTGGTCAGCCACTCGCCGACGATCCAGGTGAAGTCGGTACCATTCAAGTCACGGTTGCCGACCTTGATCAGCTCGCGGGTCATGAATTCGGGGCCTTCGTCTGGCACCGGCAAACCGGCGCTCTTCAGACGCGCTCGCGGCACTTCTTCCTTCTGTACGATTTCGCCGATCACCAAGTGATTGGCCTGGCCCGGCACGTCGTAGCTGGCGTGCACCAGGTCCGCCGGCCAGAAGTGACCCAGACCGCGCACGGCAATCACTGCCAGCAGGCCAATGGTCATGATGACCGCGATGGACACCGCGCCACCGCTGATCCAGACGCCGGGGGCGCCGCTCTTGAACCATCCTTTCAGGGAGTTCTGTTTCACAGACTTCTACCTTTCTTAAAGCGACGAGTATTTCTTGCGCAGACGCTGACGAATCAGTTCCGCGAGGGTGTTCATGACGAAGGTGAACAACAGCAACACCAGCGCCGAAAGGAACAGCACGCGGTAGTGGCTGCCGCCGACTTCCGACTCGGGCATTTCCACCGCGACGTTGGCGGCCAGGGTGCGCAGGCCTTCGAACAGGTTCATTTCCATGACCGGGGTGTTACCGGTGGCCATCAGCACAATCATGGTTTCACCGACCGCACGGCCCATGCCGATCATCAGCGCCGAGAAGATGCCCGGGCTGGCGGTGAGGATCACCACGCGGGTCATGGTCTGCCAAGGCGTGGCACCGAGGGCCAACGAACCGAGGGTCAAGCCACGCGGCACACTGAACACGGCATCTTCAGCGATGGAGTAGATGTTCGGGATCACCGCAAAGCCCATGGCCAGGCCGACCACCAGTGCGTTGCGCTGGTCGTAGGTAATCCCTAAGTCGTGGGAGATCCACATGCGCATGTCGCCGCCGAAGAACCAGTTCTCCATGAACGGACTCATGTACAGCGACAGCCAGCCCACGAACAGGATCACCGGGATCAACAGCGCACTTTCCCAGCCGTCCGGGACTTTCAGGCGGATCGATTCAGGCAGGCGACTGAAGGCAAAACCCGCCACCAGAATGCCGATCGGTAGCAACATCAACAGGCTGAAGATGCCCGGCAAGTGCCCTTCGACATAGGGTGCGAGGAACAGACCGGCGAAGAAACCGAGGATCACCGTCGGCATCGCTTCCATCAGCTCGATCACCGGCTTGACCTTGCGGCGCATGCCCGGGGCCATGAAGTACGCGGTGTAGATTGCGGCGGCGACGGCCAGCGGCGCTGCCAGCAGCATGGCGTAGAAAGCGGCTTTCAAGGTACCGAAGGTCAGCGGCGACAGGCTCAGTTTCGGTTCGAAGTCCGTGTTGGCGGCGGTCGATTGCCAGACGTATTTAGGCTCGTCGTAGTTCTCGTACCAGACCTTGCTCCACAACGCGCTCCACGACACTTCCGGGTGCGGGTTATCGAGCAGCAACGGTTGCAGCTTGCCGCCGGCTTCCACGATGACGCGGTTGGCCCGCGGCGACAGACCGAACAGGCCCTCGCCTTCAACCACCTGGTCAACCAGCAAGGTGCGGTGCGCGGTGCTGTGGAACACGCCGAGCTTGCCGGAGGCGTCGAGGGCGACGAAGCCCTTGCGGCGCTCTTCGGCGGTGATTTCAACGATCGGCGTGGTGCCCATCTGGAAGGTGCGGATCTGCTTCAGGCGCTGTTCGCCATCCGGGTCGCGGGCCATGAACCACTGGGCCAGGCCACCTTTGGAATCGCCAAGAATCAGCGAGATACCACCGACCAGCTGCGTACTGGCGGTGATTTCAGCGTCGCCGTTTTCCAGCAATTTGTAGCGACCGTTCAGGCTCTTGTCGCGCAGGCTGAATACGTCGGCCTGGGCACGACCGTTGATCACGTATAACCACTGCTGACGCGGGTCGACGAAGATGTTCTTCACCGGTTCGGTCATTTGCGGCAAATCGATGCGCGTCTGCTCGTTGGTGATTTCACCGGTCATCATGTTTTCTTCGCTGGTCAGCGACAAAACATTGAGTTGCGAACCGGTGGAACCCACCAGCATCAGGGTCGAATCAGTCGCGTTGAGGCTGACGTGCTCCAGCACACCGCCCGCTTCGTTCACCGCGATCGGCGCTTCGCCATACGGATACTCGATGGCTGGCGAGATGGTTTTCTTGCCGTCCGGATAGCTGACCTTGTACGTGTGACGGAACACCAGGGCCTGACCATTGGACAGGCCTACCGCCACCAGCGGGTGACCTGGCTGGTCTTTACCGATGGAGGTCACGCTAGTACCGGCCGGAACAGGCAAATCGACGCGCTTGAGTTCGGCGCCACTGTCGATATCGAAGAACAATGCCTGGCCTTTGTCGGAAACCCGCATGGCCACCTGGTTCTGCTCTTCCAGGGAAAACATCAACGGCTTGCCGGCGTCTTGCATCCAGGCCGGCGTGATCACGTCCTTGGACGTCAGGCTGGCACCCTGGAACAGGGGCGCAACGACGTAGGCGAGGAAGAAGAAAATCAGGGTGATGGCTGCCAGCACAGCCAGGCCGCCGATCAGGACGTACCAGCGCGTGAAGCGATCTTTGAGCGCGCGAATGCGGCGCTTGCGTTGCAACTCAGGCGTATTGAAATCAATTCGCTTGGGGGGATTAGTAGTCATGTTGGAATTGGCCAGATCATTCATTCGCACACCCTAGCGATCCTGTATGACAGAAAGATGACAGTGCAGTGACGCGACAAATCCGCCGCCCGGTGGAACCGGCAGCGGAGCGAGAATTTGGGGGGTGTAGGAGCCGGCTTGCTGGCGAAAAATGGTGCATCCGACACATCTTCTGCGGATGGATGACCATCGCCAGCAAGCCGGCTCCTACACAGGCCAGGGTTACCCCGGGCCTAGGGTTTTACTTCTTTGCTACGCTGCTACCTTCTTGCAAACCCAGGTCAGCCAGTGCTTTTGCAGCAACCTTGGCTGGCAGAGGGATGTAACCGTCCTTCACCACTACTTCCTGGCCCTGTTTGGACAGAACCAGTTTTACGAACTCGGCTTCCAGCGGGGCCAGAGGCTTGTTCGGGGCCTTGTTGACATACACGTAGAGGAAACGCGAAAGCGGGTACTTGCCATTCAGGGCGTTTTCTTCGGTGTCTTCGATGAATTCCCCGCCATCTTTCTTGGCCAGGGCAACGGTTTTCACGCTGGCGGTCTTGTAGCCAATGCCCGAATAACCGACGCCGTTCAGCGAGCTGCTGATCGACTGCACAACCGAAGCCGAACCTGGCTGTTCGTTGACGTTTGGCTTGAAGTCGCCTTTGCACAGGGCCTCTTCCTTGAAGTAGCCGTAGGTGCCGGATACCGAGTTGCGGCCGAACAGTTGTACCGGCTTGTTGGCCAGGTCACCGGTCACCCCCAGGTCACCCCAGGTTTTAACGTCGCTTTTAGCGCCGCACAGACGGGTCGAGGAGAAAATGGCATCGACCTGAGCCATGGTCAGGCCTTTGATCGGGTTGTCCTTGTGCACGAACACGGCCAAGGCATCCACAGCCACCGGAATAGCGGTTGGCTTGTAACCGTATTTGGTTTCGAAGGCTTGCAGTTCGTTATCCTTCATCTTGCGGCTCATCGGGCCCAGGTTAGCGGTGCCTTCAGTCAGCGCAGGTGGCGCGGTAGACGAACCGGCGGCCTGAATCTGGATGTTTACGTTCGGGTATTCTTTCTTGTAGTTCTCAGCCCAGAGGGTCATGAGGTTGGCCAGGGTATCGGAGCCGACGCTGGACAGGTTGCCCGACACACCAGTGGTCTTGGTGTAGCTCGGGATAGCAGGGTCAACAGCGGCAACCGCGTTGGCAGTCGCAACGCCAGCAGAGACAAAAGTCATTGCCGCCATCAAACGCTTCAGTTTCATGCCTTACTCCTAGCAGATAGGGTGTGTTAAGTCGGGGCCAAGTATCAGCAGGCCGTGTGAACACTCTATGGCTGAAATATGACAATTGGATGAAAGGCCAGTATTGGGCTTCTAGATCGTTCCCGCGCTCCGCGTGGGAATGCATCTCGGGACGCTCTGCGTCCCACTCAAAAGCGGACGCAGAGCGTGGGAACGATCGGTTACAAGCCGGCTCCTGCACAGGACTGGAGCCGGCTTGCTGGCGATGAGGCCAGAACTAACGCCCCTTCTTCCAGAGATACGCACCCACCACAATCCCCACCCCGCACAGCACCGCCACATAATAGGCAGGCCCCATCGCACTCTCCTTGAGCAACAGGCTGACGATCATCGGCGTCAAACCACCGAAAATCGCGTAAGCCACGTTGTAGGAAAACGACAAACCGCTGAAACGAACCACCGGCGGGAACGCCTTGACCATCACGTACGGCACCGCACCGATGGTGCCGACCAGCAGGCCGGTCAGCGCATACAACGGGAACAACCAGTCAGGATGATCGACCAGGCTGTGATAGAAGGTCCAGGAACTGGCCAGCAATGCGGTGCAGCCAAAGACGAAGACCCGCCCCGCTCCAAAGCGATCGGCCAATGCGCCGGCAATGATGCAGCCAACGCTCAGGAACACGATCGCCAGACTGTTCGCCTGCAGGGAGGTGGTCGGCGCGAAGTGGTAGACCGTCTGCAGCACGGTCGGAGTCATCAGGATCAAGACCACGATGGCGGCGGACAGCAGCCAGGTCAGCAGCATCGAAATGGCGATGGCGCCGCGATGGTCACGCAACACCGCACGCAACGGCACTTCTTCGGCCAGGGCCTTGCGTTGTTGCAGTTCGGCAAACACCGGGGTTTCGTGCAGCCAGCGGCGCAGGTACACCGAGAACAGGCCGAACACGCCGCCCAGCAGGAACGGAATCCGCCAGGCGTAATCCGCCACTTCCCCCGGGGTGTAGAGACTGTTGATCGCCGTAGCGACCAGAGAACCCAAGAGAATGCCAGCCGTCAGGCCACTGGTCAGGGTCCCGCAGGCGTAGCCGATATGTTTTTGCGGCACGTGTTCGGAAACGAATACCCAGGCGCCAGGCACTTCACCACCAATCGCCGCGCCCTGGATGACCCGCATCAGCAGCAGCAGAATCGGCGCCCACATGCCGATCTGCGCGTAAGTCGGCAGCAGGCCCATGATCAGGGTCGGCACGGCCATCATGAAAATGCTCAGGGTGAACATCTTCTTGCGCCCCAGCAGATCGCCGAAGTGCGCCATCACGATGCCACCCAGCGGCCGCGCCAGATACCCGGCAGCAAAAATGCCGAAGGTCTGCATCAAACGCAGCCATTCAGGCATGTCCGCCGGGAAGAACAGCTTGCCCACCACCGTCGCGAAGAACACGAAAATAATGAAATCGTAAAATTCCAGCGCCCCGCCCAGGGCTGACAACGAAAGTGTCTTGTAGTCGTTGCGGGTCAGCGGACGTGCGGATTGGGATGGCTGCGCGATACTCGAGGGCGCTGTAGTCATGGCAAGGGCTTCTCTTATAGTCAGGTCTGCCGCCCCAACAACGCTGGCAAGGCTCGGGCAGGACCGGCACGATAGCAAATTGTTCGAAAAAGCACATAGAGGTGCGTAATTGACGGTCAAAATGAGAACCGGACGGTCGTCTCGGAGTCTACCGACCGATATACTCGCAACTGTGCAACGGCTTGCAAGGGTTGCTGTGCGAAAGCGCCTTCAGGGTCATAGGCGATTTCGCAGAGTTTCCCTTTAGGCGCCTTATGGAAAACGTGACGAACGTAGTATGTTCGGTGCTGAATCGTTTTTCCCGAAGACGGCTACCACCAGCAGCACCAACGAAGAGTCACGGGTCAGAGGCACCCCCGGCATGATAGAGCTCGAACAAGAAGATCCGATCCCGCAAGGCGACCTGGCCTTGCAAATCACCGCACTTCCCCGCGAAACCAACGGCTTTGGCGATATTTTTGGCGGCTGGCTGGTGGCGCAGATGGATTTGGCCGGCACCGCGATGGCCAGCAAGGTGGCTGGCGGGCGCGTCGCCACAGTCGCCATCGACCGCATGGCGTTTCTGGTACCCGTGGCGGTGGGCGCCCAGCTCTCCTTCTATACCCAGGCACTGGAAATCGGCCGCAGCTCGATCCAGATGATGGTCGAGGTCTGGAGCGACGATCCGCTCTCCAGCGAATGGCGCAAAGTCACTGAGGCGGTATTCGTGTTCGTTGCCATCGATGGCAGCGGCCGCACCCGCTCGGTTCCGCCCAGAGCTCGCTAAAAAACCGGGAAGCGTTAAACCCGACGACCGATTCACGGTCCATTGCAGTCCTGTTACCGATCGAGAGCTGTCCCATGAACACGCCCAACGTTGAAGCCGTCAAACTGGATGAACTGAACTGCTGGCGCATCCGTCACGGCCAGGCCGAATTACTGGTGGCCCAGCAAGGCGCGCACATCCTCAGTTATCAACTGGCGGGGCAGCCGCCGCTGATCTGGCTCAACGATGAGGCGGTGTTCAAGACGGGCAAAAGCATTCGCGCCGGCGTGCCAGTGTGCTGGCCGTGGTTCGGTAACTTCGAGCGCAATCCGCAGAGCGTGAAGGCGATGCGCGTGAGCGACGAGGCGCCAACGGCTCATGGCCTGGTGCGAGCAATGGACTGGGAATTGGGCGGCATCGAGGCCGAAGGCGAAAGCCTGAAAATCGAATTCCTCCTGCCCCGCCCCGAAGGTGGATTGCCAGGCTGGCCACATCGGGTGAACCTGAAGCTGAGCATTCGCCTGGACGAGCAACTGCACATCAGCCTGACCAGCCACAACGTGGGCGATGAAACCGTCACCATCAGCCAGGCCCTGCACAGTTATTTCGCCGTCAGCGATGTGCGCAATGTGCAAGTCGAAGGCGTGGACGGCTTGAGCTACATCGAAACCCTGGAAGACTGGGCAACCCGGCAACAGTCCGGCGACCTGCGCTTTACCGGCGAAACCGACCGCATCTACCTCGACACCCCGCCATTGCTGAGCATCGTCGACCCGGCCTGGGAACGACGTATCGAACTGAGCAGTACCGGCTCGCGCACGGCGGTGATCTGGAACCCGTGGACCGAGCGCGCCGCGGCGTTCAGCGACATGGCCGACGATGGCTGGCAACGCATGTTGTGCATCGAAACGGCGAACGTGATGGGTGATGTGGTGAGCCTGGCGCCGGGTGCCAGCCATTCCCTGGGCGTGAGCATCAGCAGCAAACCGCTCTAGGCAACATCGCAATAAAAAATGTGGGAGCCAGCCTGCTGGCGATGGCGTGGTGTCAGTCAACTTGTAAGTATCTGACAGACCGCTATCGCCAGCAGGCTGGCTCCCACAGTGGTTTCGGGTTGCTGTTAGAGATCGGCCTCTTTCACCACTCTGACTTTTGACGCATCCAGCGCATAGGCCGCATCCGCCAGGTCATTGCTGACCTTCTCGACTTTCAGCGTGCCGGTGACCCACAGCGGCGTGTAGATATCATTGAGCTTCAAGCCCTTGGGATAGCGCACCAGCACCAATTGATTGGGTGGCGGAGGCGGCACATGAATGCAGGCGCCCGGGTATGGCACAAGGAAAAACAGCGTGCTGTTGCCCTTGGCGTCGGACTCCAGCGGCACCGGATAACCACCAAGGCGGATGTTCTTGTCGTTCATCGACGCTACGGTTTTGGTCGAGTACATCACCGCCGGCAAGCCTTTGCTCTGCTTCATGCCACCCTTTTCGGTAAAGGTGCCATTGGCTTCGGGGGAGTCGTGGTCGATTTCAGGCATGGCCTCGAGGGCTTTCTGATCCGATTTGGGCATCAGTTCGAGCCAGTCGGTTTCCGGCAGTTCGCCGGCGTGGGCGAGGCCCGCACCCATTAAAACAACAGCAAGCAGAAGACGTCGCATGGAAATGCTCGGCAAGGAAAGGAAATCGCCGAGCATTCTAGTCCTCCCGGACTGCGCAGCCGAGAGGACTTTGTCGCTTGAATCAGTTCTTTTTGATCAGGCCGTAGATCACCAGCAACACCACCGCGCCCACCAGCGCACCGATGAAACCGGCAGCTTCGCCCGCCTGGTAAATGCCCAACGCCTGGCCGCCATAAGTAGCCGCCAGCGAACCGCCGATACCGAGCAGGATGGTCATGATCCAGCCCATGCTGTCATCGCCCGGCTTCAGGAACCGCGCCAGCAGGCCGACGATCAAGCCGATAAAGATGGTTCCGATAATTCCCATGGCATTTCCCTCTGATTGATTGGCTTTAGCCTAGCCAGACTTTGGCATCCTGCCATGAGAGAACGGCGGCACCGCAATGGTTCCGCCGCTGCCACGTGAAACTGTTTATTCGGCGATGAGCGCTTCGACTTTGAGGATCTGTGCAGCCAGCGTTTCACGGTCTGCACAACGCAGATTGGCGTGGCCAACCTTGCGGCCGACCTTGAATGCCTTGCCGTAGTGATGCAGATGGCAATCGGCGATGGCCAGGACTTTCTCGGTCTCAGGCACTTGGCCAATGAAGTTGAGCATGGCGCTCTCGCCGACCTTGGCCGTCGAACCCAGCGGCAGACCGGCAACGGCCCGCAAGTGGTTTTCGAACTGACTGCATTCGGCGCCTTCGGTGGTCCAGTGCCCGGAGTTGTGCACCCGCGGGGCGATTTCGTTGGCCTTGAGGCCACCGTCGACCTCAAAGAATTCGAATGCCATCACGCCGACATAATTCAGCTGCTTGAGTACGCGACTGGAGTAGTCTTCGGCCAAGGCTTGCAACGGGTGATCGGTGCTGGCCACGGACAGCTTGAGGATGCCGCTGTCGTGGGTGTTGTGCACCAGCGGATAAAAACGGGTTTCACCATCGCGGGCACGTACGGCGATCAGTGAGACCTCACCAGTGAACGGCACGAAACCTTCCAGCAGGCAAGCCACGCTGCCCAGCTCGGCGAACGTGCCCACCACGTCTTCAGGGGTGCGCAGGACTTTCTGGCCCTTGCCGTCGTAGCCCAGGGTGCGGGTTTTCAGTACCGCCGGCAGACCGATGGAAGCCACGGCGGCGTCCAGGTCAGCCTGGGACTGAATGTCGGCGAATGCCGGGGTTGGAATGCCCAGGTCCTTGAACATGCTCTTTTCGAACCAGCGATCGCGAGCAATGCGCAGGGCTTCGGCACTCGGATAGACCGGAACGAATTGCGACAGGAACGCGACGGTTTCCGCCGGTACGCTTTCGAATTCGAAGGTCACCAGATCGACTTCATCGGCCAACTGGCGCAGGTGATCCTGATCGCCGTAATCGGCCCGCAGGTGTTCGCCCAATGCTGCCGCGCAAGCGTCCGGCGCCGGGTCGAGGAAAGCGAAGTTCATTCCCAGCGGAGTGCCCGCCAGCGCCAACATGCGACCCAACTGGCCGCCACCGATTACACCGATCTTCATCGTCAACAACCTCAGGCGATGCGTGGGTCTGGATTTTCCAGGACGCTGTCTGTCTGCTCAGCACGGAAGGTTTTCAGCACTTCATGGAACTGCGGGTGCTTGGCGCCCAGGATACTTGCCGACAACAGCGCAGCGTTGATCGCGCCAGCCTTGCCGATGGCCAGGGTGGCAACCGGAATACCGGCAGGCATCTGCACGATGGAGAGCAGCGAATCGACGCCCGAGAGCATCGCCGACTGCACCGGCACGCCCAGCACCGGCAGGTGGGTCTTGGCTGCACACATGCCAGGCAAGTGGGCCGCGCCACCGGCACCGGCGATGATCACCTCGATGCCACGCGCCTCGGCTTCTTCAGCGTACTGGAACAGCAGATCCGGGGTGCGGTGGGCAGAAACCACCTTCACCTCATAAGGAATGCCGAGCTTTTCCAGCATATCGGCGGTGTGGCTAAGGGTGGACCAATCGGACTTGGAGCCCATGATCACGCCAACCAATGCACTCATCGTCGTGCCTCTTCTCTCTGGGCGCCCGCAGGCGCATCAAAAAACAACAAGCCACGCAGAATGCGTGGCTTGATTGTACGAATTATGGCCGGTCGTAACCGGCCGAAGGCCGCGCAGTATACCGCAATACGGCAGATAAACAGCCCCCGATACGACCAAGTGTCGCTGGAGTGGTTTTGCTCGCAACAACCGATTTTATTGACTTGAAAGTCAGAGCGAATAGCCCCTCGATCATTTTTCTTAGAACTGGACTTCCACACTGTTCGAAACATAACTATGCGATACAAGCTAACTTAAAAGTCATATTAATGTTCGCGGATGACATTAAATCTTCCAAATAAATATCCAATTATCCCGAGCGTATAAATATGCAAATACTCTACACACTTTTCACCACTTTGCTTTTTACTTCAATTATCAATCAAACCGCTTCGGCCACCGTCGTAAAAGACGAAACGCCCTGGCCGATTGCACAACCTGAAACTCCAAGTATGCGCAGCAGTATACCCGTGGAAAAAAGACCAATATTCGTATTTGCTTTTGTCCACGATGATGTACCGGAAGATAAGATCCCTTCCCTCTATCCCGATCACTTCGCGCCGGTCATCAGAGAACTGAGAACTACAACGGGACGTGATGTTTCGGTCATATTTGTACGCAACACCCCGCCTTACACGAACTACTCCTACAAGGGCGAAACTCAGGCCTCCTATGATGGATGGAGAGATCTGGGTACAGCCTACCGTGATGCAAAAAATCTCCCTACAGGCAGAACCACAAAATTTATGTTGCTTACCAATGATGGAATGACCAACAACGTATTTGGCCTTGCAGGGGTGGGACAACAATTTGCACTCGCGGCATTAAACCACAAACAAATTGTTGGACATGAACTTGGTCATATGCTCGATGCACAACATGAGCTCGCCGAAGTCAGATATAACGGATGGTGGTGCGAGACTTTCATGGCAGCCAAAGTCAATACGCTACTCTCCAACTGCTATGTATACACTGATCCAAATCGTGAGCGCATCAGAAGTTATCTGCGTGATGCTCCATGAGCGTCTCGCCATTTCAAGTATTGGCAGCGACGCCGCCTTCCAGTTTGCGCCACAACAACCGCACGTTGGCCTTGCGTACCAAAGCACAACGATACAAGCGAATCTCCAGAGGTACGTGCCACTGCGCCCCCCCGCAGACCACCAGTTCACCGCGCGCCAATTCGGCGCGCACACTGAGCTGCGGCACCCAGGCAATGCCCAGCCCTTCCAGCGCCATGCTCTTGAGGCTGTCGGCCATGGCGGTTTCGTAGATCGTGGTGAATCGCAGCTGGCGCTGGCGCAACAGACCGTTGACTGAACGCCCGAGGAACGCACCGGCACTGTAGGCCAGCAGCGGCACGCTGGCCTCGCCTTCCAGATCGAACAACGGCTTGCCATCGGCATCTGCGGCGCACACCGGAAGCATTTCGGTCTGGCCAAGGTGCAGCGAGGGGAAGATTTCCGGATCCATCTGCATCGCCGCGTCCGGGTCGTAGAACGCCAGCATCAAGTCGCAGCCGCCTTCACGCAAGGCATGCACCGCATCGCCGACGTTGGTTGCGACCAGTCGCGTGGCAATATTCAAACCTTCGTTGCGCAACTGCGCGATCCAGCGCGGGAAAAAACCCAGCGCTAATGAGTGGGCAGCCGCGACCTGCATCACTTCCCCCTGCCCGCCTTCCAGATGGTGCAGGTGGCGCAGCACTTCGCCGAGCTGTTCGACCACGGTGCGCGCGGTGACCAGAAACAGTTGCCCCGCCGCCGTCAGCTCCACGGGTGTGCGCGAGCGATTGACCAGGGTCAGCCCCAATGCCGCTTCGAGGCTGCGGATGCGCCGGCTGAAGGCAGGCTGGGTCACGAAGCGCCGTTCCGCGGCCTGGGAAAAGCTGCGGGTGGCCGCCAGAGCACTGAAGTCCTCCAGCCATTTACTTTCCAGATTCATCACGTCCTCCCGGACACGCACCAATTTAGGTCACACGCTCGCCGCGAACGCGACGTCACATCGGCATTATGCCGAATATGCATAGGGCAGTGTTTAACAGCATTGGCCCAAAATGCTCCACAAGCCTAGCATTTGCAGTGTTCCGGCACAGACCGGGTTAATATCGAGATGATTTCTATCATGTCTTCCGCTGCATCATTCCGCACAGAAAACGACCTGCTTGGCGCCCTCGAAGTACCGGCTCATGCGTATTACGGCATCCAGACACTGCGGGCGGTGAACAACTTCCGTCTCTCCGGTGTGCCGATTTCGCATTACCCGAAACTGGTTGTGGGTCTGGCAATGGTCAAACAGGCCGCTGCAGACGCCAACCGTGAGCTGGGCCACTTGAGCGAAGCCAAGCACGCGGCCATCAGCGAAGCCTGTGCTCGACTGATCCGCGGTGATTTCCACGAAGAATTCGTGGTCGACATGATTCAAGGTGGCGCCGGTACTTCCACCAACATGAACGCCAACGAAGTGATCGCCAACATTGCTCTGGAAGCGATGGGTCACGAGAAAGGCGAATACCAATACCTGCACCCGAACGACGACGTCAACATGGCGCAGTCGACCAACGACGCTTACCCGACCGCGATCCGCCTGGGTCTGCTGTTGGGTCACGATGCGCTGCTGGCCAGCCTCGACAGCCTGATTCAGGCATTCGCGGCCAAAGGTGAAGAATTCAACCACGTACTGAAGATGGGTCGTACCCAGCTGCAAGACGCTGTGCCGATGACCCTGGGTCAAGAGTTCCGTGCTTTCGCCACCACCATGGGCGAAGACCTGGCCCGTCTCAAGACGCTGGCCCCGGAACTGCTGACTGAAGTGAACCTGGGCGGCACCGCGATCGGTACCGGCATCAACGCCGACCCACGCTATCAGGCCCTGGCTGTGCAGCGCCTGGCCCTGATCAGCGGTCAGCCACTGGTACCCGCCGCCGACCTGATCGAAGCCACCTCCGACATGGGTGCCTTCGTACTGTTCTCCGGCATGCTCAAGCGCACCGCGGTCAAGCTGTCGAAGATCTGCAACGACTTGCGCCTGCTGTCCAGCGGCCCACGCACCGGCATCAATGAAATCAACCTGCCGGCGCGTCAGCCAGGCAGCTCGATCATGCCCGGCAAGGTCAACCCGGTGATCCCGGAAGCCGTGAACCAGGTCGCGTTCCAGGTCATCGGTAACGACTTGGCGCTGACCATGGCAGCCGAAGGCGGCCAGCTGCAACTGAACGTGATGGAGCCGCTGATCGCTTTCAAGATCCTCGATTCGATCCGCCTGCTGCAACGCGCCATGGACATGCTGCGCGAGCACTGCATCGTCGGCATCACCGCCAACGAAGCACGCTGCCGTGAACTGGTCGAACACTCGATCGGCCTGGTCACCGCACTGAACCCGTACATCGGCTACAAAAACGCCACCCGCATCGCCCGTATCGCCCTCGAAAGCGGCCGTGGCGTGCTGGAACTGGTGCGCGAAGAAGGTCTGCTCGACGAAGCCATGCTCGCCGACATCCTGCGCCCGGAAAACATGATTGCTCCGCGCCTGGTTCCGCTTAAAGCCTGAACCGACGCGTTACCTGTAGCACCGCTCACCAGGTCGAGGGACTAGACACCTCTCACCTTTTGAGGGCTTGGAGATCACTCTCCCGGCCCTTTTTTTTGATTTTTTTACAGCTGTAGGAGCAAGGCTTGCCCGCGATGGCGTTCTCACAATCGCCATCGCGGGCAAGCCTTGCGCCTGCAATTGCGTGCTTGCACCACAACCGTGCAGACGGACGGCACTGTCATCGGTATAGTGCCGCCCCTCTTCGCGTGAGCGGTCGTCGGTAGCGAGACCACAACCCATGCGAAACCCGAACTAATAACAAACCCGCGATATGAAACCGGGACGAACATCGACCCGTCTGTTGTGCCGAGCGCCAACTGATGTAACTCGATGTGTCTGTCCGGCCAGCATTGTTGCCTACACAAAAAACAGCGAGGAATAATCCATGCTCGAAGTCATCAACGACTTCCTCTCAGGGAAAGTACTGATCGTGCTCATTGTCGGGCTCGGTAGCTACTTCACGATCCGCTCGCGTTTCGTTCAATTGCGTCATTTCTTCCACATGTTCGCGGTGTTCCGCGACAGCCTCAAAAGCAGCGCCGGGCAACTCAGTTCGTTCCAGGCCCTGATGCTCAGCCTCGCCGGCCGCGTCGGTGCGGGCAACATTGCCGGTGTCGGTATCGCCGTGACACTCGGTGGCCCAGGCGCGGTGTTCTGGATGTGGGTGACCGCACTGGTCGGCATGTCCAGCAGCTTCTTCGAATGCTCCCTGGGCCAGCTCTACAAGCGCTGCGACTCGGAAGGTCAGTTCCGTGGCGGCCCGTCCTATTACATCCAGCACGGTCTGCAAAAACGCTGGCTCGGCATGTTGATGGCTTTTCTGTTGCTGGTGACCTTCGGGTTCGCCTTCAACGGCTTGCAAGCCCACGCCGTGACTCACTCGCTGAACAACGCATTCGGCCTCGACACGACTTACACCGGCCTCGGTCTGGCCGTGCTGCTGGGCCTGGTGTTCATCGGCGGGATCAAGCGCATCGCCAAGGTCGCCGACCTGCTGGTGCCGGTGAAAACCCTGGTCTACATCGGCGTGACCATTTACGTGATCGTGCTGCAATTCGACCAGGTGCCGGGCATGCTGATGACCATCGTCAAGAGCGCCTTCGGTCTGGACCAGGCCTTTGGTGGACTGGTGGGCAGCGCCATTATCATGGGCGTCAAACGCGGCGTGTTCGCCAACGAAGCGGGCCTGGGCAGTGCGCCTAACGTGGCAGCGGTGGCAGCGGTCGAGCACCCGGTGGCGCAAGGCGTGGTTCAAGCGTTCAGTGTGTTCCTCGATACCTTCGTGATCTGCACCTGTACGGCGTTGCTGATCCTGCTCTCGGGCTTCTACACCCCGGGCTTCGAAGGCGACGGCATTGCCCTGACCCAGAACTCCCTGGCAGCAGTGGTCGGTGACTGGGGCCGGATGTTCATTTCCGTGGCGCTGGCGTTGTTCGTGTTCACCTCGATCCTCTACAACTACTACCTGGGCGAAAACAACCTGCGCTTTTTGATCGGTGAAAACCGCAAGGCGTTGATGGGTTATCGAGCGCTGGTACTGGTGCTGATTTTCTGGGGCGCCATCGAAAACCTCGGCACCGTGTTCGCCTTCGCCGACATCACCATGACCCTGCTCGCTTTCGTCAACCTGATCGCGCTGGCCCTGTTGTTCAAGGTCGGCATGCGCATCCTGCGTGACTACGATGACCAGCGCGCCGCCGGGATCAAGACGCCGGTGTTCGATTCGAGCAAGTTCCCGGATCTGGATCTGGATCGTCAGGCCTGGCCGGCGAATCCACCGGCCGCCGTTCAGAACCAGGCTGAGCCGCAAGGTGTGACCGCAGCGCAACGCTGATCGGTTAAAGTGCGAAATCCCCTGTAGGAGCCGGCTTGCTGGCTCCCACAGGACATCATCGTTCTCGGAGCAGCTCCATGAATTCGTCGACCTATCCTGCCGCCCAGCACGTCATGGTGCTCTATACCGGCGGCACCATCGGCATGCAGGCGAGCGCCAACGGCCTGGCCCCGGCGTCCGGTTTCGAAGCGCGGATGCGCGAATACCTGCACAGCCAGCCTGATCTCGTCGTACCGCAATGGCGCTTTCGCGAGATGTCGCCGCTGATCGACAGTGCCAACATGACCCCCGCGTATTGGCAGCAACTGCGTGAAGCGGTGGTCGATGCGGTGGATGTCCAGGGCTGCGACAGCGTGCTGATCCTGCATGGCACCGATACCCTGGCCTACAGCGCCGCTGCCATGAGCTTTCAGTTGCTCGGCCTGAAGGCTCGCGTGGTCTTCACCGGTTCCATGTTGCCGGCCGGCGTAACGGACAGCGATGCCTGGGAAAACCTCAGCGGTGCGCTGGTTGCCTTGGGCCAAGGCCTGGCGCCGGGCGTGCAACTGTACTTCCACGGCGAACTGCTGGCCCCGACCCGTTGCGCCAAGGTGCGCAGTTTCGGCCGGCATCCATTCAAGCGCCTGGAGCGCCAGGGTGGCGGCGTGAAAGCGGTTTCGATCCCGGCGTCGTTGAACTACAACCAGCCCCGACAATTGGCGAATGTCGCGGTGCTGCCATTGTTTCCCGGCATCAGCGCCGGGATTCTCGACGGCCTGCTCGACAGCGGCATTCAAGGCCTGGTGCTGGAGTGCTACGGCAGCGGCACGGGGCCGAGCGACAACCCGGCGTTCCTCGCCAGCCTGGAGCGGGCGCGGGATAAAGGCGTTGTCGTTGTCGCCGTGACTCAGTGCCATGAAGGTGGCGTGGAGCTGGATGTGTATGAGGCTGGCAGTCGCTTGCGCGGTGTGGGCGTGCTGTCGGGTGGCGGCATGACCCGTGAGGCGGCGTTCGGCAAGTTGCATGGGCTGTTGAGCGCCGGGCTCGATACCGCCGAGGTGCGCCGCCTGGTAGAACAGGACCTCTGCGGCGAGTTGATCTGACCCGCTCCACAAGAATCTGTAGGAGCGAAGCTTGCCCGCGAACGCGGCCTCAAGTACGCCAAAAGCTTCGCGGGCAAGCCTCGCTCCTTCGGGTTGGTTATTTGCGACACGCAACACGTTGAAGCAGGCATGCAAATTGCTGCGTTCCAGCCATCCCAAGGCTGGAACCTCCCATGCTCCACTCCCACCTCACCACCCTCAATGCCGTCTCGCTGATCCTCAACGTCTTCAAGGCCGAAGGTTTGTCCAGCGAGGCGCTGCTGGCCGGCAGCGGCATCAGTGCGGCGGACCTGCACCGGGCCGACACGCGCATCACCACCAATCAGGAAATGCAGGTCTGCGCCAACGCCGTTGCGCTCAAGCGTGACATCGGCCTGGAACTGGGGCGGCGAATGCACGTTTCCTGCTACGGCATGCTCGGTTACGCCCTGCTCACCAGTGCCACCTTCGGTGACGCTTTACGTTTGGCGATGCGGTATCCGGCGTTGCTGGGAACACTTTTCGAATTGAGCCTGGAAGACGATGGCGAGCGTATCTGGTTCGTCGCGGCCGACTATCGTGAGAGCCCGGCGATGGCCGTGTTCAACGCGGAGTTTTGCCTGGTGTCGTTGAAAGTCACCTGCGACGATCTGCTCGGGCATTCACTGCCACTGCTGGCTGCACGCTTCGAACATGCCGCGCCCGACTATGAATCGACCTACGCCGAACATTTCAATTGCCCGCTGCTCTTTGGGGCGCGGGACAACGCCTTTGCCTTCGACAAGCGCTGGCTCGACCAGCCATTGCCGCTGGCCGATGTCATCACCCACCAGGCCATGGCCGAACGTTGCCGCAAGCAGAACCTCGAATTCACGGGGCGCCAGGCCTGGTTAGGGCGGATTCGGCAGTTGCTCCGAGCGCAATTGAACGCCGCGCCAGGGCTTGAAGGGCTGGCCGAGCAGATGAATTGTTCGGCGCGCACCTTGCGTCGGCATCTGAAAGATCTGGGATGCAGTTATCAGGAACTGCTCGACGAACTGCGCTTCGAGCAGGCCAAACAAATGCTGTGCGAGGATCAACTGCCGATCTATCAAATCGCCGAGGCCCTGGGGTTCAGCGAGACCGCCAGTTTTCGTCATGCGTTTGTGCGCTGGAGCGGTGTGGCGCCGAGCCAGTTCCGGCCCTGATACCGCCCACTGACGCAGGAGCGAGGTTTGCCCGCGAGGGGTTCTCACGTGCGTCAAAAGCTTCGCGGGCAAGCCTCGCTCCTACGGGTTTTGAGGCGTTATTCGAGAGGCGAATTTCGGTCAAATGTTTTGGCCACATCGATCCCCTTTTGGCCTTTCCTGCCGTTCTCCTGAATCGTCTGCGCCGCAAGACTGTGCTCAACCGAACCAGCCCTGCGGAGAACAACAAATGCTGACGATCTACTCAGACGATCACCACCTGCACCATGGCCGCTGCGAATTGATAGACGGGCAACTCAAGCCCTGCTTCGAAATGCCATCGCGGGCCGACCACGTGCTTTCCAGAGTGCAAAAGCAGAATCTCGGCCCAGTGGAGGCGCCGAAGGATTTCGGCCTCGAACCGATCGCGCGTATCCACAGCCGCGATTATCTCGACTTTTTCAAAGGCGCCTGGGCACGCTGGACCGAGTTCAACACCGACGGTGACTTGCTGCCCTACACCTGGCCGGCGCGCACGCTGCGTCGTGTCAAACCCACGAGCCTGCATGGCGAACTGGGTTACTACAGTTTCGATGGCGGCGCCCCGATCACCGCCGGCACCTGGCAGGCAGCGTACAGCGCAGCGCAAGTTGCGCTCACGGCCCAAGCCGAAATCCAGCGCGGCGCCCGCAGTGCCTTCGCCCTCTGCCGCCCACCAGGACACCACGCTGCCGGCGACTTGATGGGAGGTTATTGCTACCTCAACAACGCGGCCATCGCTGCCCAGGCATTCCTCGATCAGGGCCACAAAAAGGTCGCGATTCTCGACGTCGACTACCACCACGGCAATGGCACTCAATCGATTTTCTACGAGCGCAGCGATGTGCTGTTCACTTCGATCCATGGTCACCCGGAAGCCGAGTTTCCATTCTTCCTCGGCTATGAAGACGAATTGGGTGAAGGCGCCGGTGAAGGTTTCAACTTCAACTATCCGTTGCCTGCCGGCAGCGGCTGGGACACCTGGAGTGCAGCGTTGGAACACGCTTGCAAAGAGATCCAAAGCTATGGCGCCGACATCGTTGTCGTGTCCCTGGGCGTCGACACGTTCAAGGACGACCCGATCTCGCAGTTCAAGCTCGACAGTCCGGATTACCTGGCCATGGGCAAGCGCATCGCAAAGCTAGGCGTACCGACGCTGTTCGTGATGGAAGGCGGGTACGCAGTCGAAGAAATCGGTATCAACGCCGTGAACGTTCTCGAAGGTTTTGAAAGCGCTTGCTGAGGAAATACAAGCATGAAGAATCTCAAGCGTTTTATCGTCCCTGCGCTTTGCGCCACGGTACTGAGCGGTGCCGCACAGGCCGAAGAACGAACGTTGCGTGTCTACAACTGGTTCGACTACATCACGCCCAAAGCCCTGGAAGACTTCAAGGCACAGAACGCGCAGACCAAACTGGTCTACGACATCTTCGATACCAACGAAGCGCTGGAAGCCAAACTGCTGACCGGCAACTCCGGCTACGACGTGGTGGTGCCGTCCAATGTGTTCCTCGCCAAGCAAATTGAAGCGGGCGTATTCCAGCCTCTGGACCGCAGCAAATTGCCGAACTGGAACCACCTCGATCCCAAGCTGATGAAGCTGATCGAAGCCAATGACCCGGGCAACAAATTTGCCGTGCCCTACATGTACGGCACGATCCTGATCGGCTTCAACCCGGACAAGGTCAAGGCCGTGCTGGGTGACAACGCTCCCGTGGACAGCTGGGACCTGATCTTCAAGGAAGAAAACATCAGCAAGCTCAAGCAGTGCGGCGTCGCCCTGCTCGACTCGCCCTCGGAGATCCTGCCTCTGGCCCTGCAACACCTCGGCCTCGATCCCAACAGCAAAAAGCCTGCGGACTACGCCAAGGCTGAATCACTGCTGATGAAAATCCGTCCGTACGTCACTTACTTCCACTCTTCCAAGTACATGGCCGACATCGCCAACGGCGACATCTGCGTCGCGGTCGGTTACTCCGGCAGCTTCTCCCAGGCGGCCAACCGCGCCAAGGAAGCCAAAAACGGTGTGACCGTCGACATGCGCCTGCCGAAGGAAGGCGCGCCGATCTGGTTCGACATGCTTGCCATTCCCAAGGGCGCGAAGAACCCGGAAGACGCCTACACCTTCATCAACTACTTGCTGCAACCTCAGGTGATCGCGCCGGTGAGCGATTTCGTCGGTTACCCGAACCCGAACAAGGACGCCACGGAAATGGTCGACCCGGCCATCCGCAACAACCCGAATCTGTATCCGACCGACACGGCGATGAGCACGCTCTACACCCTGCAGCCGCTGCCGCGCGATGCCGAACGCGCGCGCACCCGGGCGTGGACCAAGATCAAATCCGGAACCTGAACGAGCCAGTGTTTGCGCGCCAGTGAAGACCCGCTTATGGCGTAATGCTGTTCACTTAAGAGAACGCTGGCATCCTGTGGCGAGGGAGCTTGCTCCCGCTGGAGCGCGGAGCGGTCCTGAAAGGGACTGCTGCGCATCGAGAGCAAGCTCCCTCGCCACGGGTGTTCGTCCTTAAGTGAACAGCATTACGCTTATGGCGGGTCTTTTTTTCCGGACGATATTTAAGTACCGCACGCCCCATCCCGCCCCACGTTACCTTCCGAACCTGAGCGGCGCGTTGACGCGCACGTCCCAGTCCCTCAGCAAGGAACGCACATGGCCTCTACCGAAACGAATGCTGTCGAGCCTGATCAGGCCTCCAGCGACCCAAGTGATCTGCTCACCCAACTGGTCACCGGCCCCTCTATCAGGGAGGTCGCCACCCGTATTCTTCGAGACGATCTGAAAAAGCTGTATCCACAGTTGAACATCGACCCCGCAATGGCGATGGTCGTTACACCGAGCTGGAAAATCGTCGCCGGGGCCGTCCGGCCCGGAACCCTGCGATTCGAGTCACTGACGGATGCGCTGTTGCGGCACGCCGGTTCAGGCGAGTCTGTGACCTACCTCGACGGCGAGCATTACCTGAGCCTGAATCCCAGAACGAAAACGCCCATCCACCTACCGGTCAGGATCGATGCCATAGGGCGTCTGATCAATAAACTGTCGCCCGTCCTGTTGGTGGCCTATCAGGAACAACAACTCGAATACTGGGACCAGACCACCCAAGGTTCCACTTTGCGTTGGCAAGCGTTGTCGCAGTCACTGCGGCAGGTCTGGAATGTACAAAAGGTGGAAGGCTGGGATGCGCATCAGCTGGCGATCGCGCGCAATGTTTTCGACTATCCCGATGCGAAAACACGCACTGACCACGACACCTACAAGATTCGGGTCTGCCTGATCGACCTCGACCGGCTCGATGGCACCGTTTCCAGCCACCTCAATCGTACGGATCTGACCGTCGTGATCGGCACCGTCGAGACACGCACAATCATCCTGACCCACTCCATCGCTTCGGGGTTCGGGACCTATGAGTCGCTGGAAAAACTCGGCGAGGATTTGCCGAAGTATGTTGAAAAAATGCCACCCGAAGCCAAGCTTCAATGGCGCCTGTTCGAACCCTCCGGGAATTTTTTTGATCATCAGGCCGTCGCGCTGATTGCCCTGCAAACTGATGCGATTGCCGGCCTGGAGTTTGGACAACGGGACAGCAAACCGGTGTTCACGACGCCTGCCCGTGCCGCAGCGCAGGTGAGCGGTACAACTCAGACCGAACAGGTTTCGCACTTCGTAAAGGTGCAGCGTCTGATCCCCGAATGGCTGAACAACGCTTCGCCATTCGATCTGGGTTGCTACAGTCGACACCTGTTCGATCTGGCATTGCTGCAACTGCGCAACAGCGGAAAATCCTTCGACGACGATATTGCTCCGATCAAGACATTCGCACTGGATGCCCTTCGAGCCCACATGCTCAAAAGCCACAGTGACGTTGCCGGCATGAAGCTTGAGAACATTGAGATCGTTATCGAGAGTCAAGTCGTCTGGGGGGCATTCACGGCCCCTGGCATGAACCAGACCAATCGCCTGGACCTTGCCGAGCTGGCACTCGAAAACCTCATCGCCCTTCCGCTGGGCAACCAGTCGGTGCGATACAAGGACGGCACAGCAGTGCCGACCTGGATGACGCCCGACTATGTCAAGACGGCCATCAGCGCCGTCGATATCGGTGCGACCTACCCCGCACAGGTCAAGAGCAAGCTGTTGGATGACCCGCTTGAATCGCTGCGCCGTCAACGCCTCTACGCCAGTAACCTGCGTATTCAGCTGGCGCTACAAGCATTGCAAAGCAAAATTCTTGGCGAACATGGCATTGACGAAAAGGGCTATCGCTACATCGTGGCGGCAATGAATGTGCTGAAGGCCGACCGCTGGGTCGACGGGCATGAGATCGTCATCCGTCCGCTGGCGTTCATCACCGGCCAGGATAAAAACAAAACCCCTGATGAAGTCACCAACATGTTTGTGATCGGGCCGCGGGACATGGCCAATGGGCCTTGCATTCTCTATCGCCCACTGCTTGCACAAGCGTTGACTCAGTACCCCTCGGCCGCCAACCTGCTGTATGCGATCAAACACGACAAGGAGCTTCGCGAATCTACCCTGGCATGGTTGGCGGACGATGTTCGGTTCAATTATTCGCAGTATGTCTTTCCGGGTGAATTGCCTTCGGTCTGGACGGTGTCACAACTGTTGGCCGACCCGACCATTTCCCTGCGGATGAGCGGACCGGTGTCGCTCGGGCAAAAGGTGATCGAGCACGACCGCCTGATGAAACTGTTCAAGGCCAACGCCAATGCGCTGATCATGAAGAGCGAGCGGGATTCGGTATCCAACGCCGAAAGCCGCTGGGCCAGCTTCAAACAACGCGCCTGGATGATCTTCAGCGCCGTGTTGCCTTTTCTCGGTCGAACCGCCGGAACGGCTGCGTGGATCTGGCAGATTCTGGACGATCTGCAAGAAGGCATTGATGCCCGGGAAAACCAGGATACGCCAGCACAATGGTCTGCCCTGACCGACTTGTTCCTGACCCTGGGCATGGTGCTGGCTCATCAGGCGACCGCCCGACGCCAACCGGCGCGCGCGCGCCCTGCGAAGACCGAAACAGCCGTTATTGGCGGCGCGCAGAAAAACCCTCCGCCGCAGACCCCGGCCAGCATCCAGTTACCTGATATTGAGGATGATTATCTGCCGGCCGAACACCAGACCTCACTCCACCCCGCGACCGTACTCAATAGCAACAGCGCAGGGCTGGGGCCAACCCTGGACCGGTACAAAATCCCCAAACCGCCGGGGCTGGGAGCGGCCAGCACCGAAGGCTGGCACAAACACCTTTATGAACATCAGTCCAAATACTATGCCCCGGTAGGCGAACGATGGTTCGAAGTCTTCCTGAACGACGATGAAATCGTGCAAATCGTTGATACCCGCAAACAACCTTCCATCACCGGCCCCTTGTTGATCAACAATTCCAGAGGCGATTGGGTCATCGATATCAGGCTGCGACTGCGTGGCGGTGGCAAGAAAAGCAGGCTCAAGGCATTGCAAAAAGCCAACGCCACCAAAATCACCGAGATCAAGGCTCACCTGGCGGTTTTCGATGCGCAGATGGCGTCCAAACGCCAAAGTATTACCGATGCCTACAACACCATGAAAAAGGCTTCCGCAGATGCAAGGGATGCAGCTAAACAAACATTTCTCGACAAACTCGAGGAGCGCATCGGTGAATATGAAATCACCATCGAGAAACTCAAATCACTCAACCTGGTCGAGGATGTGCGTAACTATCGTGACGCGATGATCGAGATGCTGGGAACTCAACTGTTTTTCAACCAGACCTGGATCGACGAGAAATACCCGGCGTTCGTCGATGCCCTGAAGTTGACCCTGGAACATCTCGATGCCAAAGAAGACAGTGCCCAATCGCCTCCCGCCGGGACGTTTGAAAACATGTCGGACCTGACCCAAGGCGTTATCGAGAAGGTCGAGTTCGCTCAGTTGCGCTTCAAGGAATTGACGCGCCTGGGCAAGAAAGCCGAGCAGCTGTCCCTTGAGTATCAAAAGAAACTGCCAAAATTCGACCTTCCGGACCTCAAGTCCCTTCAAGTCACGCTGGCTCGCGAGGTGTGCGTCAAATCTGGCGAAACGGCCGAACTGTCCAGTGCCAAAGCATCACTCGAGCAGATTGTCGAAGACGCCGACCTGACGGTGAACAGTGCAATGGAGTTGATGGGTGATGCGCAGCTGTTGCGCACGGATGAACGGATTGAGGCCTTGAACAACCTGATCGACCAGTTCGCCGCTATCGAACAACGCCTCAAGAGCTTCTCTACAGCCAACCAGGAGCAGATCGTGCAAACGCAATTTACGCGATTGCAGGGTCGTATCGACGAGTTCAATCAGCAGACCGTCGGGCATCTGGCGGACCTGCTGCGCGAACAGCAACTCCTGGAGCCTGTACCCGGCCCGTCACGCACCACATCGACGTCAAACAAAAGGGTCATCACAACGCGCTTCAAAGGTACGGTGATCGGCCAGACCCGCAAAACCGCGCCCGGTCACATGGTCCTTGTGGATGTCACCGCGCCGGTGACCGGCAAAGTGATCGCCACCTTCCATGAAAAGACCCCCGGGGTCTGGGTCGAACGTTTGACGATGAAACCGCAGGCGCCGAAAACGCGCCTGCCTGATCCCGGGGCACGCATAAAGGCGGGTAAAGCATTGCTGGATGCGCTACCCGCCTTTATTCAACGTACCGAAGCAGACTCAAAACAATCCTGGCAGCTCCCGGTGGAAATAGAGGAAGCATTCCACCAACAAGCTTCTCGCCTTGAAGAAGCCACCAAGGCGATCAACGCAGCGCTCATGCAAAGCAATACCACGCAAGATCATACAAACGAGGCGCAATCGGTACTGACGCAACTGGCCACGCAAACCGCGCTACTGTATGCCGAAGGCCATCGGTTGCGGCTTGAAATGACCAAACGGCAACCGCCCACCGCTGCACGCGTCGAATGGCTACACAGCAAAGGCGAAGTCGATATCGTGCCGGTGGGAGACCGACGTCGACTCAAAGGGCAGCGCCGGGACTATCTGCAGGAATACGAAGTGCGTGACGCCACCTCCGCAAATGCGCTTTGGTATGCCCACTTTCACTACGCCCAGCTCAAGGACGACGTCCAGTCCTACACCGCAGCGCATCTGAAAACCCGCGAGCAACGGCTGCTGGGTCGTGTCGATATCGGGGCCAGCACCAGCAACCAGGACGCAATCGAAATCTATCGCAGCAGGATCAGCCCTCAGTTGGCCCGATCGCTGTTCTTCGCCAAGACATCCACCTCCACCTGATCGCTGCTGCAGACTCACCTGTCGGTGGGTCCTTTCAAACGCTGTCGCCTGCCTGCCTCCATCTCATCGGGCTGTGATGCCCGTATCGCAGGCTGGCGGCCGCCCCCATGCCGGTCAAAAAGGAAAATGACCATGACCCGAGAATCCACAAGCACCTCCGCAAACAACGCAACACTGTTGCTGGACAGAAGCAAGCTGGTCAGCCTGACCAATCAGGGGCCCTCCCTCGACGATGCCAGCTCGCAGGTGCTGAGCGAAGCACTGAAAAAACTTTATCCACTGCTCGACATTGACCCGGACCAGACACTGATTGTGACGCCGCAATGGCGCATGACCAATGGAACGCTGAGTGCCGCCTCTCCCTCCGTGGAAACATTGACCCATGCGCTGGTGCGTTTGAGCTGGAGCGCAGGTGTCGCCAATTTCATCGAGGGTGAGCATTTCCTGACGCACAGCCCACTGACCAGCGACCCCGTTCATCTTGCTGTCAGTGTCGAAGACATTGCCCAACTGCTCAACGACCACGCCGCCCTGTTGATGGTCGAGTTTCAACAGCGCGCACTGGCGTTCTGGAATGAAACAGTCAGCGACCAACCGCGATGGCATGGACTCTGCGAGACGCTGAAAGACGCATTTGATGTCCAACAGGTAAAGGGCTGGAATGTCGATCAATGTACGGTGGCCCGTGCGGTGTACAACTATCCGGACAAAACCGAACGAGCCCGGAAAAATACTGAAATTCCCGGTATCAAAGCCTGCCTGATCGACGTGGACAACAACGAAGGCGTTCATCTAATGCTCGGCGGTGCGATTGCACTGCAGGCCACTTACAAACAGCGTGAACAGATCATGCTGTACACAGTGGAAAGCGGTTACGAAGCCTTCGATTCTCTGGAGCAACTGGGCGCGACGCTGCCTGGCCGGATCGACATCGACCTGGCAGGGCGCACGCTGAAGTGGCGACTGGTCGAGCCCGACGGCAACGTTTTCGATCATATGGCCTGGGCGCTGATAGCCTCTCAAATGGACGCCATTAATGCACTCGTCCCTCCGGTCTCGACCGCCAGGACCGCAACACCCCCGGGCTTGCGTACGGCAGCCACCCCGGCTGAGCATTTCAGCACTAGCGACAAAAACCGTATCGAGCAGCTTGAGGCGGCCATTCCCGATTGGTTATCCAATGCCTCGCCCAGTCATTTGCAAGACTACAGCCACTGCCTTGCCCGCCTTGGAAAACTGCGCAACAGCTCAAGCGCAATCGACATTCCTCTGATCAGTGCGTATGCGCAGACCGCCATGCGCGAAGCCATCGTCAAGGACAAAACCAGTGACGGGGCCTCACGACTGCCGCTTGATGATCTGCAAATCACTGTCACCAACAGCTTCACCGTCGGCGGGCTCACCTTGCCCAATCCGCAAGACCGGTATACCGAAAACCTGGGTGATTTCGCCCTGCAAAATACCGCGCCCTACCGGGCCGGGTTGAGTTTCAAAAACAACACGCTGGTGCCCGATTGGCTGACTGTCGATTATCTGGTCGGCATCGCCGCCAAGGTCAATATCGGCGAGATCTACCCGAAGTTGCTGAGGAACAAACTGATCGATGATCCGGTGCAAGCCGCGCTACAGAAAAAGCACTATATGGATCAGCTACCCGACTTGCTGCGGCTCAATGCACTGGAATGCATGCTTCAACAATTGGGTGGTGTTGACGAGACTGGCTATCGCTACATTAGCGAGTTGATGGACGTCGCACAGGGAAAACCTCGACAACCTCATTCCGATATCGTCATTCGCCCTCTCACGTTCAAGCCTCGGCATCGCCTGCTGTCCGGCGGTGACACCGTCAGCAACATGTTCATCATCGGCCCGCGGCAAAAAACAGACGCTCCCTGCCTGCTTTACCGGCCACTGTTCGAGCAACCGTTAATACAATTTGTCTCGCAGGCAAACCTGGTTTACGCCCTGCACCAACCGGGCGAGCTGCGCGATTGCGTACTGGCCTGGCTGCCGACACCGGCGCTGAGCTTCGAATATGCGCAATACGTTTTTCCCGTAGGGTTGCCTTCACCTTGGCTGGCGACTCAGTCCGGTATCTCGAAGTTATTCAGCCTGGACCTGGCGGGACCTATCGATCTGGACACCGAGGAGATCACTGGCGACTTGCTGTCCGCATTGTTCACCAGCAACGCCAATGCCATGGCAGAGCAGGCGGATCGGTCATCAGTGTCCAATGAGGAAAGACGCTGGACACTTTTGAAGGACAGCGCCTGGGCGATTTTCAACGTTGCCTCGACGTTCTTGAGCGGGCCTGTGGGGACCGCCGTCTGGGTGTGGCAAAGCATCAGCGAGATCCAGCAAGCACTCGACGCCCATGAACAAGGCGACACGCTGATCGAATGGAGCTCATTGGGTGATGTGCTGGTGACGCTGGCCATTGTGCTGACTCACCGCGCTTACCAGCAGCGTCACAGTGAATGGACCAGGCGTGTACGCAAAAAACCGGCGTGGGACCTGCCGTCAGCTCCAGTAACACCGCAATCGCCCAAGCCTGTACCTGCGAAAATTTCCATGGCCCCTTCAGTATCTTTTGATCAATTGCCCGACAGCCATACCTCCTCTCTGGAGACCGGTGTATCGGTGCCTCGTCGCTCGACCCCGTCATTGGGCACCTATCTGGACAAGCTCAGCGTCTCTGCGCCGGACCTGAACAATATCGAGATGAAGACGCTGAACAACAAGCCGCCCCATCTGTATGAACTTAACGAAACACACTACGCCCAGGTAGGTGAACGCTGGTTTCAGGTCACCGTCAATGACGACGAAGACGTGCAGATTGTCAGTCCCGATGACGCCAAACGTACCGGGCCGTTGTTGGCTCGTGGCCCCCATGGCAAATGGTTTGTCGATACGCGGCTGCGCCTGCGCGGCGGTGGCCCGAAAAGCCGTTTGAAAGCCCTGAAGCTAGCCAAGGAAAAACGCAAAGCGGAACTTGATACTCAATTGGAGGCGTTCAGAAGCCAGGAAGAAACCCAACAGCAAGCACTCAATCTCCTTCAGACGAGCATGACTCAGGCTTCCACCGAGAATCTCGAAGCAGCGACCAGGCTCTACACCGACAAACTCGACGAGCTGAAAACAAGTTATGGAAAAGCCCTCGAACAGTTGAGCGAATGGCGTTCGCTGGGTGGGGAAACCGGGTACACCTACGAGTTGTTGCGCCTGACCACCGTGCAGCAAAAGTTCCTTTCACTCTGGTTTACGGTAAAGAAAAACCAGTACGCCCGGATCATGCAGAAACTGCTGGCGCAAGCGCCTTTGAACACGGGTGAGCCGGTACGAGCGGATCTGACCGACATCCGAGAGGCAATCGCATTGGGAGACGCCATCGTCGAACGCTTGGAACAGTCACAAACCACCCTGACAGGTCTCCAGGTACTGGGCCATGTCGGGCTTACCAGAATCGCCGATCTGACAAAACTCTTGCCGAAATTCACTCGCCTGGACTTCAAAGCCAATGAAGTGGGCATGGCCTACGAACAGTGCATCCAAGAGGCATCTGGCGAAACCATGTCCGAAGCTCGAACGGCGATCGTCAGCATGGTGGAGGACGCCGCCGACGCCAGCCATGAAGTTGCTGAAATGATGAAACAGCCGAGCAATACCGAGCCGCCCGAGGCGCGCATCCAAAAGCTGTCCAGGCTGGCCGACATCTATGCCGATGCACTTCAGTGTATTAAGGATCTGCCAGCCCGATACCCCGGGATGGTTCACCAATCGGCGCTCGACCACCTTCAAGTGCTGATCTCGGAATTTCAAACACTGACGCTGAACCAGCTCAACCAACTGCTTCCTGAAGCCGAAGAAGCTTTCATCCATCAACCTTCCCGACCTGCTGTTGCAGGCCCGTCGCGGCCCAAGGTCAAAGTCACCAAGACCCGCCCACGCGTCGTCGAAAGCGAAGCCCCGCAAACATCCGGGCAGGAGAAAAAAGAGGAGTTGTTCCAGAAGCTCGTTCCCAAAAGCGCCAAGCCCGCCAAACCCGCGCTGGATGATCTCGCCACCATCGCTGCCGGCCTGAACCTCAACGTGGACGCAAACGAATTCACCAAGCGCATCAATCGGGACGCCGAACGTGCAAATCGAATCCCTGCCGATGTACAGGACCTGTTCGATCAACAGGCGCGCAAACTGGAAGAGTCCGCCACAAGCGTCGAACAGGCCATGAGCAACATCAGAAGTGCCGGCAAACAACCTCCTCCCGTAGCCGGCCTGAGCCTGGAATTGCGCGGCAGGGCTGACAGACTCCGCAAAGAGGGCATCAAGACACGCACAAAAATGCTCAAGAAGCGCAAGCCAAGGCAGGAGTACTTCCAATGGTTGCACGAAAACCGACAGGTCAAAATCCTGCGCAACGAGCAAGGCCGGATCAGAACCACGGGGCGCAAGGACTACTTTCAGGAGTACCGGATTCTCGACGCTACCGACAATGACCAGGAACTGTGGGTTGCGCACTTCCACTACGAAACACTTGAGAGCGATGCCGCCCAACCCACAGCAGCGCATCTGAAAGTATCGGAAAAATACCTGGCGACGCTGGATACCGAGCTTCGAGAACAATTGGCAACGCTGCAGCCCATCGACTACGTACTGCGTCGAATCACCAGTGCTTCCACCCAATCATTGTTCCTGCAACTCGAGCCCCAGTGACTCATAGAGGGGCGGGTCCGCGGACCCGCCCTTTACCGGCACCAGGCACTGCGCAAACGCACAAGCGCTGACGCGATAGCCGCTTCCGGCACCGCCGCAAATCCCAGCACCAGCCCTGCCCGCTGATCCACCGAAGTGCTCGAATCCGCTAGCCAGTAACTGCTCAGGCCGTTGATCTCGACATCGACGCCGGCGGCAGCCTCAATCAGTTCACGTTCACGGGCCTGAGTATCGACTGCCACCGTCACGTGCAACCCTGCCGCGACACTCGGCAGGCTGCCCACCCCGGGAATGTCCGAGGGCCAGTTGGCCAGCAGCGTATTGCGACGACTCAACGCGGCGCGGCGCATACGGCGGATGTGCCGCTGGAAATGCCCGGCCGCCATGAATTCGGCCATGACGGCCTGGGTGCTGACCTCGGAGTGCCGGACATCGACCGCGCGACGCTGGCTGAAAGCGTCCACCAGTGCCGTTGGCAACACCAGATAACCCAGGCGCAATGCCGGGAAAGCCACTTTGCCGAACGTGCCAACGTAGAGCACGCGCCCGTGACGATCCAGCGCGGCCAGCGGTGCCAGTGGCGCGCCGCTGTAACGGTACTCGCCATCGTAATCGTCCTCGACAATCCAGCCTTGGGTTTTCTCGGCCCAGGCCAATAACTCGAGCCGCCGCGCCAGACTCATCACCACCCCCGTCGGGTATTGATGCGAAGGTGTGACATAGGCCAAACGACAATCCACGATGCCGTTCAATTCGTTGCAATCGATACCGTCACTGTCCACCGCCACCCCGTGCAATCGGGCACCGGCCACGGCGAACGCATGACCCGCCGCGCGATAACCGGGATTCTCAATCGCCACACCATCGCCAGGTTCGACCAGCAACTGTGCACAAAGGCTGATCCCCTGCTGCGCACCACTGGTGATCACAATTTGTTCAGCCGTGCACTGCATGCCCCGGGAACTGCGCAAGTACGCGGCAATCATCCCACGCAGACGCGCATCACCTGCGGGGTCGCCGTAACACAGCTGCTGCAAATCCGGTTTTCGCCAGAAAGCCGCATTCAGCTTGGCCCACACCTCGAAAGGAAAAAGGTCAAAGGCCGGAACGCCAACCCTGAATGCCCGCGGAGGCCCGCTTGGTGGACTCGGTAAATGGTTCTTTTCTACGCGACCCAACGCACCGCTGTGGATAACTTTGCTGGATGAATCAACAGGTAAATCCAGCCAATTTGTGGATAAGGTTGTGGGTAAGCCTGTTGACAACCCTGTGGATACTTTTGTGGATAATTTTTTTGCCGGCAACGCATTCTGAGGTAATTGCGCGACATAGGTCCCATCGCCGACTCGTCCCTCGATGAAGCCTTCGGCATACAGTTGGTCGTAGGCGCGTACCACACTGTTGCGGGAAATCGCCAGAGCCGCCGCCAGATCGCGGCTGGCGGGAAGACGGGTGCCACTGGCCAGTCGCCCATCCAGCACCCGCAGGCGCAATGCCTGATACAGCTGCCGACTCAGCCCCTGGCGGCGGTCAAGTTCGATGCCCGCCGGGTTGAACGAAAGGGACAGTGGTTCGGTAGTCATGACAATGGACCTATGAAATTGGTCATTAATGGCTCTTACAACAGACCAATAGCCTGCCTAGGATGCAGGCATTCGCCAAGGAAAATATCTTCATGTACACGCCACGTGCCTTTGCCATCGACGAGTTGTCCCAACTGCATGAACTGATGCTCGCCAGCCGGCTCGCCATTTTGGTGACCCACGGTGAAAGTGGCCTGCAAGCCAGTCATGTACCGGTTCTGCTGCACTGCGAACAGGGCTCGAACGGCACGCTGTACGGACACTTGGCCAAAGCCAATCCACAGTGGAAAGACCTGCGCGACGGCGCTGAAGCCCTGCTGATTTTTGCCGGCCCCGATGCCTACGTCAGCCCTGGCTTCTATCCGAGCAAGGCCGAACACGGCAAAGTCGTGCCCACCTGGAACTACGTCGCGGTACATGCCTATGGCCGTGCCGAAACCTTCAGCGATGGCGGGCGGCTGCTCGACATTGTCAGCACCCTCACCGACCGTCATGAAGCTGGCCGCGCCCAGCCATGGTCAGTGGCCGATGCCCCCGCCGATTACATCGACGGCATGCTCAAGGCCATCGTCGGTTTCGCCATTCCCATCGACCGTCTCGAGGGTAAACGCAAACTCAGCCAGAACCGCGCCCCCGCCGACATCGCGGGCGTACGCGAAGGCCTGGCTGCCAGCTCCGACGTCAATGACCAGACCCTCGCTCAATTGATGCGCTAAGGAAATTACCATGAGTCAGATCGACATTCGCCCAGTCACCGCCGGCGATCACGCAGCTTGGCTACCGCTGTGGCAAACCTACCTGCGCTTCTACAACACCGAACTGCCGGACGCCGTCAGCCAAAGCACCTGGCAACGCATGCTCGATCCAAACGAACCCACCCACGCCGCGCTGGCCTGGGCCGACGGCAAAGCGGTGGGCATGGTGCATTTCATCTACCATCGTTCGAACTGGAGCATCGAAAACTCCTGCTACCTGCAAGACCTGCTGGTAGCGCCCGAAACCCGTGGTACCGGCGTCGGCCGACAATTGATCGAATTCGTTTACGCAACAGCCAAACAGGACGGTTGCTGCAAGGTCCACTGGCTCACTCACGAAACCAACGCCACCGCGATCCAGCTTTATGAGCGCATCGCCGAGCGCCCCGGTTTCATCCAGTTTCGCAAAGCCATTTAAGGTTCAAGGAGAACAACATGTCGACTTCACTCGCGGATTGGAAAGGTGTCCCGGCACCGTCGGTTCAAACCATCGAAGGGCGTTTCATCCGCCTGGAAAAACTCGACCCGGAACGCCACGGCGATGACTTGTTCAACGCCCTGCAAGGCCCCGGCGCCGATCCGAAACTCTGGGATTATCTGCCTTACGGCCCCTTCCCCGAGCGCAGTGCTTTCAACGATTGGCTGAACAACCATGCAGCCAATAGCGACCCCTACTTCTTCAGTGTGATCGACCGTGCCAGCGGTGAAGTGCAAGGCATCCTCAGTTTGATGTCGATTGTGCCTTCACAAGGCCGGATCGAGATCGGTCACGTGACGTTCGGTGCGCCGATGCAGCGCTCGCCGAAAAGCACCGAGGCCGTTTATTTGCTCGCCCGGGAATCCTTTGCCCTGGGTTACCGCCGCCTGGAATGGAAGTGCAACAACGCCAATGCCCGCTCCAAGTACGCAGCCGAGCGGCTGGGTTTCAGCTTTGAAGGCGTGTTCCGCCAGCACATGGTGGTCAAGGGGCAGAATCGGGATACGGCGTGGTATTCGATCCTGGACTCGGAATGGCCGGCAATCGGCGCAGGGTTCGAGCGGTGGTTGAGTGATGAAAACCAGAAAGGGGCGGGACAGGTGAAGTCGTTGGTGGAATGCCGCAGGTAAGTCGACTCGATGCACCACCGCTGTAGATACTCTGTTCACGGTCAAGCTTTCGCGAGATGTTTTTCGCTAAAAAGC
>NZ_RCOE01000089.1:0-11879 GCF_004321495.1 Pseudomonas sp. Sample_10 | reverse complement strand
CTGGAGCGAATGGTCAACAATCACAGCACCGCCGAAGACCTGTTGCAGGAGACCTACCTGCGAGTGACCCGCGCTCTCAGTGAGCGAGCCATCGATCATCTTGAACCGTTTGTCTTCCAGACTGCCCGCAATCTGGCACTGGACCATTTGCGTGCGCGACGCATCCATTCTCGGACCATGGTCGAGGACGTGCCCGTGGACGTGGTGCAAAGTGTTGCCGCCCCCGCCAGCAGCGCCGAAGACGCCGCCCATGCCGAACAATTGCTCGAGCGTCTGAACGTACGCCTCAGTCAACTCAGCCCCCGTCAGCAACAGATTTTCATCCTCAGCCGCCTGCACGGTCACAGTTATCTGGAGATTGCTGAAAAACTCGGCGTTTCGCTCAGCACCGTGCAGAAGGAGCTGAAACTGATCATGACGATCTGTATCGGCGTCGCCGAACGGTCAAGCGGCCACTGAACCGGCTGCGGCTCGACGGGTCTGGTCATCAGGGCTACCCTTGCCGCTCTTTTCAGTTTCACTACAAAAACAGCCGTGCACAGACACTGCCGAGGAAACACCGTGACGGACACCCACCGCTCCCCTTCGCCCTCACCGGCGCAGGCTACTGCAGACGCGATGGACCAGGCCCTGGACTGGCTGATCGTGCTGGACAGCCCGAGCGAAGAGCAGACGCGCCAGTTCCATGCATGGCTTGCGGCGGACCCGGCGCATGCCGACGCGTTCGCCAGGGCCCAGGCGATCTGGAACGGCCCGCACGTCACGCAATGCGCGCAGAACCTGGCTGCCCGCCCCGCCAAAGTCACCGTGCTGGCTCGCCTGCGCCCGCACTGGAAACCCTTGGCCACGGCGGCCGTGCTGATCCTCGGTCTGTTCAGCTTCAGCAATCTGCCCATGCGCCTGCAGGCCGATCACCTGACCGTGGTTGGCGAGCGCCAGCGTCTGCAACTGGAGGACGGCTCGAAAGTCCTGCTCAACACCAACTCGGCGTTTTCCAGCACCATCAACGACCAGCAACGCCAGGCACGTCTGTTTCAAGGCGAGGCATTTTTCGAGGTTCAGCCCCATCGTGATCGGCCGCTGGAAATCAACGCGGGCCTGGTTACCGCCAGCGTGCGCGATACGGCATTTGCCGTGCGCTACCTTGACGGCGTGACCCAGGTTCGCGTGCAGCGCGGTGATGTCGACTTGCGCGCCACCCATGACGACGCACGGGTTCGCCTGACCGCCGGAGAGAGCATCCGCATCGGCCCCAACGGCTTCGACCGCCCGGCCAAGCTGGATGCAGCCACCGACCTGGCGTGGGTCCAGGGGCGCCTGGTGTTTGAAAACTGCCCGCTGAACCAGGTGCTCGCTGAGCTGCGTCGTTACTATCCGGGCTGGATCATCAACAACAACGAGCAGTTGGCCGCGGTTGCCGTGACGGGAAATTATCGTCTCGATCAGCCGCTGGACGTGGTTCGCTCGCTGGCCCACATCACTTCCGCGCAACTGAAGGAATACCCGGCGCTGGTGATCTTGAACTGAATGAGAATTATTTTTACTCGATAGCCGTTCCCCGTACGTCTCGTTATAGCTAATGCAATTGATTCGCATCTAAACCTGCCAATCAGCACCTATAAAGATTCGTGCGACACGGAGCGCTATCGATGTCCTCTCGCCTTACCCGCCAATCCCCTTCACCTTCCCGTGTGCTGTCGCTGCTGACCGCCGCCATCCTGATGGCCGGCAGCGCCCCGCTGATGGCGGCTACTGCTACCGAACAGCAGACCCGCAAAATGGGCGACTACGCATTCACCATCGCGCCGCAATCACTGGTCTCGGCACTCAATGCCTTTACCGCCGTGACAGGCTGGCAGGTAGGCTTGCCGGCCGAGCTCGCGCAAGGGGTCGCTTCGCCGGGTGTGCGCGGGTCGTTGCCTGCGGACAAAGCCCTGGATCGCCTGTTGGTGGGGACCAACCTGAGTTATCGCAAACTGGGTGACAACAACATCGTGCTGGAGCGTAGCACCACCGGCAGCGCGCTCAATCTGCAACAGACGACCATCAGCGCCACCCGCCAGGAGCAGTCGGTGGACAGCGTACCCAGCACGGTCACTGTCCACACGCGCGAAGAACTGGACCGCAACAACGTCAATACCATCAAGGATCTGGTGCGCTACGAGCCGGGCGTTTCGGTAGGCGGTGCCGGCACCCGCGGCGGGATCAGCGGCTTCAACATCCGCGGCATCGACGGTAACCGGGTTCTGACCCAGATTGACGGGGTCGAAGTCCCCAACGGTTTCTTCAACGGCCCCTATGCCAAGACCCAGCGCAACTACGTCGACCCGGAAATCGTCAAACGCGTCGAGATCCTCCGCGGCCCCGCTTCGGTGCTCTACGGCAGCAACGCCATCGGCGGCGCGGTCAGCTACTTCACCCTCGATCCGGACGACATCATCAAGCCCGGCCAGGATGTTGGCGCACGCTTGAAGACCGGCTACAGCTCCGCTGACGAGAGCTGGCTGAAATCCGCCACCGTGGCCGGTCGTGCCGATCAATTCGACGGCCTGCTGCATTACAGCCAGCGCGACGGTCACGAAACCGAATCCTATGGCAACAACAACGGTACCGGTCTGAGCCGCACGGCGGCCAACCCGGAGGACGTACGCACCAGCAACGTCCTGGCCAAGGTCGGCTGGAATTACCAGGACGACGCACGCCTTGGCCTGACCTACGAGAAGTACAAGGACGATCGCGATAGCGACCAGAAAAGTGCCTATGGCGGCCCGTTCTTCGAGGGCGCCCCCACCATCCCGGCGAGCATTTTGCCTGGTGGCATGTACCAGTGGCGCACCGGTAACGACACGATCACCCGCGAGCGTTTTGGCCTGGAACACAGCTTCGCCCTGGACAGCCTGCTGACGGACAATATCAAGTGGAGCCTGAACCATCAGATTGCCAAGACTGACCAGAGCACCGACGAGTTCTATTTCCCGATCACTCGCCAGGTACTGCGAACCCGCGACACTCTCTACGAAGAAAAGCAGTGGGTGTTCGATTTGCAGCTGGATAAATCTTTCAGCATTGCCGACACCGAGCACTTGCTGACTTACGGCACCACCCTCAAGCAACAGAAAGTCACCGGCTCGCGCAGCGGTAACGGCACCTGCCTGGCGGTCGGTCGCGGCTGCACTGCCATTGGCGCCAGCAGCCCAGCGGACGTGCTGAAAAAATCCTCGGATTTCCCAGACCCGACCATCAACACCTACAGCGTGTTCGCCCAGGATCAGATCAGCTGGAACAAGTGGACCTTCCTGCCGGGCTTGCGCTACGACTACACCGAACTCAAGCCGGATATCACCGACGAATTCCTCAACACCGTTTCGGCTGACGGTCGCGGCACCGTCAGCGACGAAAACAAGACCTGGCACAAAGTCTCGCCCAAGTTCGGCCTGACCTACGCCCTGACAGATCACTACACCTGGTACGGCCAGTACGCCGAAGGCTTCCGCACCCCGACCGCGAAGGCGTTGTACGGGCGTTTCGATAACACCGCGGCGGGTTACAGCGTGGAACCCAACCCGGACCTGGAACCGGAAAAAAGCCAAAGCTACGAGACGGGCCTGCGGGGCAACTTCGAGCAGGGCTCATTCGAAATGGCGGTGTTCTACAACAAGTACCGCGACTTCATCAACGAAGACGCTGTCACTCCGGGTTATGACCAACCGACCTTCCAGAGCGCCAACATCAAGCACGCCACCATCAAGGGCGCGGAAATCAAGGGTCGCCTGAACCTCGATACCTTGGGTGCGCCACAAGGTCTCTATACCCAGGGCTCGGTGGCCTACGCCTACGGTCGCAACAACGACAATGGCGAGCCGATCAACAGCGTCAACCCGCTGACCGGCGTGTTTGGTCTGGGTTACGACCAGGACAACTACGGCAGCTTGCTCAGCTGGACCCTGGTGAAAAAGAAGGACCGCGTCGACGACAGCAACTTCAAGTCGCCGGACGGCGTCAGCAGCCAGTTCAAGACGCCGGGCTTCGGCATCCTCGACCTGACCGGGTTCTACAAGGTGACCAACGACGTCACCCTCAGCGGCGGCATCTACAACCTGACCGACAAGAAGTACTGGCTGTGGGATGACGTGCGCGGCTACGACAGCGTCGGCGAAGCCTCGGTGACCCAACCGGCCAACCTTGATCGCCTGACCCAGCCGGGTCGCAATTTCGCCATCAACCTGATCTGGGATATCTGACTGGCCTCACCTCTCTGCGCGGCTTCACAGGGCTGCGCAGTGAGGTTTTTTTACTGCCTGGCCCAAGCTGATTCGTCTCGTTAACAAGCGTTTCTTTTTCTTCCAAAGGATTTGTCATGACCACTCAGGACACCGTTCAATCCCCGAGCCTGCGTTCCCAACGCCTGAACCAGATCACCCACGAGCCCCACACCAGACTCGATGCCCTGGTCAAAGCCCACGCGCCTTTTGAATCCCGGGCCAGCTTCGCCCGCTTCGTGGTGGCGCAGTACCTGTTCCAGTCGGAGCTGGTGTCGCTGTACAACGATGCTCAACTGATCGCCATCGTCCCGGACCTCTGCGCTCGCTGCCGCGCCGAAGCGGCCAAGGCCGACCTGGCGGACCTGGACACCGACGTTCCGGCACCGGTCGCCGGTGCGGTGAACAACCCAGGCAAGGCCGAAGCGCTGGGCTGGCTGTTCGTTTCCGAAGGCTCGAAGCTGGGTGCGGCGTTCCTGATCAAGCGTGCCGTGGGCCTGGGTTTGAGCGAAACCTTCGGTGCGCGGCACTTGGGCGAGCCGGCCGGTGGTCGTGCGCAAGGCTGGAAGAGCTTCGTCAAAACCCTCGATGGACTGTCGCTCAGCGCAGAGGAAGAAGCCGAACTGGATAAAGGCGCCATCGATGCGTTCAATCGGTTCACGGTGTTGCTGGAACAGGCGTATTCGACGATAGCAGAACCGGCCTGATTCATGTCGGTCCCCTGTAGGAGCGAGCCTGCTCGCGATGACGGACTGACATTCAATAGAGATGTCGACTGTAAGACCGCTATCGCGAGCAGGCTCGCTCCTACAAGGAACCGAGTCAGCCTGAAAATCCCGATCCGCTTCACACGCGCCCTCTGAGCCCATGCCCGCCTCCTCAAAACTAACCCGCGTTCTCTTCGGCCTGCTGGCCTACGTCAGCCTGGGTATCGGCTTGATCGCCATCGTCATTCCCGGCCTGCCCACCACCGAATTCATCCTGCTGGCCGCCTGGGCCGCCACTAAAAGTTCGCCACGCCTGAGTGCCTGGCTGGAAAGTCATCGATTGTTCGGTCCCATCCTCAGCAATTGGCGCAACGGCAGAATCATCGCGCGCCGGGCCAAAGTCAGCGCCACGGTCAGCATGCTGTTATGTGCCGGTCTCATGCTGGTAATGCTCGACCATGGCTGGCCGATTTATCTGGCGATCGTCGGGATGGGGCTGGGTAATCTGTGGATCTGGTCGCGGCCTGAATCGCCGACGCGACGCACCTGAATGCACCGCGATTTTTCCTGTTTTTGAGCCTGCTTTCGGCACATTTTCCCGCGCAAACGTTCAACCATGACCGTTCGTCGGCATGCTGCTCATGCGATCTCGGCTTCGCGCCGATGTGGATGGAATGGCGCTAAATGGATTTGGCGGATCGAGCCGCTCCGGCTCACAGCCAACTCTTCATCCATTCGCGAGCTCGCCCCATGTTCGACTCACTGTCCATCCGCCTGAAAATTGTCCTGCTCTCCGGCCTCTGCCTGCTCGGCGTCGTCGCGTTGATCGTGGGCATGAACTTCTATCAGACCAATCAGAACGATGAACTGGTCAGCGACTCCAGCAGCAGAATGCTCACCGCCAGCGTGCAGGACTTGCTGCAGGCCAAGGCCGCCGAGCAAGCGGTTCGGGTGCAGAAGACGTTCGGTGAAACCCTGACGGTAGTGACCGCGTTGGCGGATCAGATCAACGACATGCGCAACCTCGCCGCCAAGCGCTCGCTCGAGCCCGGTGCCCTGCGCGAAGAGTTGAACCAGAGCTTGAAGACCGCATTCGAGCGCAACAGCAAAGTGCTGGGGATCTGGCTGGCGTTCGAACCCAACGGCCTCGACGGCAAGGACAGCGAGTTCGCCAATGATGCAGCCCGACAGTCCAACGAGGCGGGTCGCTTCGCTACGTACTGGAGCCGCGCCGGGGGTGAAGCGCTCAATACCATCATGGTCGAAGAGGACATGACCAAGACCACGCTTAACCTCAGCGGCACGCCCTACAACATCTGGTACACCTGCCCGCGGGACAGCAAGCGCACCTGCCTGCTCGACCCGTACGCCGATACGGTCGGTGGCAAGGAAGTGTTGATGACCACCATTTCCGTACCGCTGCTGGTGGAGGGCAAATCCATCGGCGTGGTCGGTATCGACATCGCGCTCGACGCCCTGCAAGCCGCGGCGGTCGACTCCCAGCGTGAACTGTTCAACAGCGCCGGGCACATGCTGATTGTCTCCGGCACGGGCGTCATGGCGGCCTACAGCGTCGACGCCAGCAAAGTCGGCAAAAGCATCGGCGATACCCTGGGCGCTGATGGCAAGGATGTCTTGCAACTGCTCGGCGCCGGCACCGCGAAAATTCTCCAGCAGGGTGACCTGATCCGCGCGGTGTACCCGGTCAGCCCGATTGCCGATTCCAGAGCCTGGGGCGTGGTCATCGACCTGCCCAGGCAAGTGCTGCTGGCGGATTCGGTGAAGCTGCAATCAGTGCTCGACGACGCCCAGCAAACTGGCACGATCAAAGCCATTGTGGTGGCGATCATTGCCGGCCTGATCGGCTTGCTGCTGATGTGGCTCACCGCTTCGGGCGTGACCCGGCCGATCAACAGCGTGGCCGACATGCTCAAGGCGATCGCCAGTGGCGACGGCGACCTGACCCAGCGTCTGCACTACAGCAAGAAGGATGAATTGGGCGAGCTGGTCAGTTGGTTCAACCGGTTCCTCGACAAGCTGCAACCGACCATCGCGCAGATCAAGCAAAGCATCACTGACGCTCGCGGCACCGCTGACCAGTCTTCGGAAATCGCCCGTCAAACCAGCGAAGGCATGCAGGTGCAGTTCCGCGAAATCGACCAGGTCGCCACCGCTTCCAATGAGATGAGCGCCACCGCCCACGACGTCGCCAACAGTGCGTCGAATGCGGCAAGCGCCGCCAAAGGCGCCGATCAATCGGCCCGCGATGGCATGCAGATCATCGAGCGCAGCACCCGCGACATCAATCAATTGGCTGATGAAGTCAGCAAGGCCGTGACCGAGGTCGAGGCACTGGCAGTCAACAGCGAGCAGATCGGGTCGGTGCTGGAGGTGATCCGCAGTATCGCCGAGCAAACCAACCTGCTGGCGCTCAACGCGGCGATCGAAGCCGCGCGTGCCGGCGAGAGCGGTCGTGGTTTTGCGGTGGTGGCTGACGAAGTGCGCAACCTGGCCAAACGCACCCAGGACTCGGTGGAAGAAATTCGCCTGGTGATCGAGCGTATCCAGAGCGGCACACGCGGCGTGGTTGCCACCATGCATTCAAGCCAGACACAGGCCCACAGCAACGCCGGGCAAATCCAGCAAGCGGTGCAGGCCTTGAGCAAAATCAGCGACGCAGTCACCGTGATCAGCGACATGAACCTGCAAATCGCCAGCGCCGCGGAACAGCAAAGCGCCGTAGCCGAAGAGGTCAACCGCAACGTCTCGGCGATCCGCACCGTCACCGAAACCCTGACCGGCCAAGCTACCGAATCGGCGCATATCAGCAGCCAACTCAACAGCCTGACGACCCAGCAAATGAAGTTGATGGATCAGTTCCGCGTTTAAAAACGCACCCGGCAGGAGCAAAGCTTGCTCGCGATAGCGCAGGGTCAGACACTGCATAGCTGACTGTCACGCCGCCATCGCGAGCAAGCTAAGCTCCTGCAAGGGGTTTTCATCAATCTATGCTCGGCCTCTCGATGCGCAAGCCCTTCGATGCGAGCGGGCTCACTCCCGCAGGTTGATGCATTCCATGCAGGAGTGCTCACAACCTCAACACCCCGCTGTACAGCCCATAGGCTGCCAACCCGGCACCGCAGATGACACAGGTGAATATGCCCTTCTCGACCGGTGTGAACAGCGGTTTACCCTGTTCACGCCTGGCCTTGGCGAACAGGATCACGCCCGGCGCATACAGCAAGGCCGAGAGCAGCAAATACTTCAAACCACCGGCGTACAACAACCACACCGCGTAACTCAGGGCGACGCCACCGATCAACAGATCCTTGGTCCGTTCTGCCGAAGCGTGCTCATAGGTTTCACCGCGCCCGCTCAACAACACCGCATAGGCCGCCGACCACAGATACGGCACCAGAATCATCGACGAGGCCAGGTAAATCAGGCTGGTGTAGGTGCCGGCGGAAAACAGCGTGATCAGCAGGAACAGCTGAATCATCACGTTGGTCAGCCATAGCGCATTGACCGGCACATGATTGGCGTTTTCCTTGGTCAGGAACGCCGGCATGGTCTTGTCTTTCGCCGTGGCGAACAGGATCTCGGCACACAGCAGCGCCCACGAGAGCAACGCGCCCAGCAGTGAAATCGCCAGACCCACGCTGATCAGCAACGCGCCCCACGGGCCGACGATATGCTCCAGCACCGACGCCAGCGACGGGTTCTGCAAGGTGGCCAACTCCGGTTGGCTCATGATGCCCAGCGACAACACGTTGACCAGCACCAGTAACGCCAACACACCGAGAAAACCAATGACCGTGGCCCGCCCCACATCCGAACGTTTCTCCGCCCGCGCCGAATAGACACTGGCGCCTTCGATACCGATGAACACAAAGACAGTGACCAGCATCATGTTGCGCACCTGGTCCATCACGCTCCCGAAACTCGGGTTGCTGCGCCCCCAGATGTCACGGGTAAACACATCGGCCTTGAACGCCACCGCAGCAATCACGATGAACAGGATCAACGGCACGATTTTGGCCACCGTGGTCAGCAGGTTGATGAACGCCGCCTCTTTGATTCCGCGCATCACCACAAAATGCACCGTCCACAACAGCACCGAGGCACAGGCAATGGCAATCGGCGTATTGCCCTCGCCGAAAACCGGAAAGAAAAACCCCAGCGTGCTGAAGAGCAAAACGAAGTAGCCGACGTTGCCCAGCCAGGCGCTGATCCAGTAACCCCATGCCGAGGAAAACCCCATGTAATCGCCAAAGCCGGCCTTGGCGTAGGCGTACACCCCCGAGTCCAGCTCCGGTTTGCGATTGGCCAGGGTCTGGAACACAAACGCCAGGGTCAGCATGCCGACGGCGGTGATTGCCCAACCAATCAATATCGCACCGGCATCGGCTTTGGCGGCCATGTTCTGCGGCAAGGAAAATATTCCACCGCCAATCATCGAGCCCACTACCAGAGCGATCAGGGCGCTCAGGCGAAGCTTTTGCTGGGTTTGCGACATTGTTGCGCCTCCAATGGCTCGGAAAATACCGGGTTATCTTCTTATTATCTAATTGGGTAGAGCGTAATAACCTTTATTCGTTAACGCCAATTTACGACTCTTACTGAGCGCTTATAGATTTACCCTTTTTTATAGCGATTCGCTTTAACCGTGCCCCTCAATAAAACTATTTGCTACTGAAATTACCTCCGCAAAGTTTGCGTCCGCCTAAAAACGAACTAGCGTCATAAAGCAGCAACACGATCCGTTAAATACTTAAAACACGACGCCTCTAGGACAGGCTTTTCAGAATGCTGACTTGTGCCTGCGAATAATTGGTGAGCTTTTATCCACAATGTGAGCATGCACTGATCCATGTCAGCTGATTGAGTTGTAAACAGAACCAAGCTGTTAACCCTCTTCATCTGCAATGGAGTCATGCAATGTCTGAAACCCCTGGAAAACTTCGACTGGGAGCACTGGTTGCCCTGGTAGTTGGTTCAATGATAGGTGGAGGGATTTTTTCTTTGCCACAGAACATGGCCGCCAGTGCTGACGTCGGCGCCATTCTGATTGGCTGGGCCATCACCGCCGTGGGTATGCTGACGCTCGCTTTTGTGTTCCAGACCCTGGCCAACCGCAAGCCTGACCTCGACGGTGGTGTCTACGCCTACGCCAAGGCCGGCTTCGGCGACTACATGGGCTTTTCTTCCGCCTGGGGCTACTGGATCAGCGCCTGGCTGGGCAACGTCGGCTATTTCGTCCTGCTGTTCAGCACCCTGGGTTACTTCTTCCCGGTTTTCGGTGAGGGCAACACGGTGGCTGCAGTGATTGGCGCCTCTGTCCTGCTCTGGGCCGTCCATCTGCTGGTGCTGCGCGGGATCAAGGAAGCCGCCTTCATCAACCTGGTCACCACCGTAGCCAAGATTGTGCCGCTGGTGCTGTTCATCCTGATTGCCGTGTTCGCGTTCAAACTGGACATCTTCACCGCCGACATCTGGGGCCTGAAAAACCCTGACCTGGGCAGCGTGATGGATCAGGTGCGCAACATGATGCTGGTCACCGTCTGGGTGTTCATCGGCATTGAAGGTGCGAGCATTTTCTCGGCGCGTGCGGAAAAACGCAGTGATGTGGGTAAGGCCACGGTGATCGGCTTTATTTCCGTGCTGCTCATTCTGGTGCTGGTGAACGTGCTGTCGCTGGGCATCCTGACTCAACCGGAACTGGCCAAGCTGCAGAACCCGTCGATGGCCGCCGTGCTCGAGCATGTGGTGGGTAAATGGGGGGCGGTACTGATCAGTGTCGGCCTGATCATTTCTCTGCTTGGTGCGCTGTTGTCATGGGTGCTGCTGTGTGCGGAGATCATGTTCGCCGCCGCGAAGGACCACACCATGCCGGCCTTCCTGCGCAAGGAAAACGCCAATCAGGTGCCGGTCAATGCGCTGTGGCTGACCAACGCCATGGTCCAGGTATTCCTGATCATCACGCTGTTCTCGGCCAGCACTTACCTGTCGCTGATCTACCTCGCCACCTCGATGATTCTGGTGCCATACCTGTGGTCGGCCGCCTATGCCCTGCTGTTGGCGGTACGCGGCGAAACCTATGAAGGCGCGGCGAGTGAACGGCGGAAGGATCTGATCATCGGCGCCATCGCGTTGATTTACGCGGTCTGGCTGCTCTATGCCGGCGGAATCAAGTACCTGCTGCTCTCGGCCCTGCTCTACGCACCCGGCGCCATCCTGTTCGCCAAGGCCAAGCTGGAACTCGACAAACCGGTGTTCACCAACGTCGAGAAACTGATTTTCGCCGCGGTGGTCGTGGGCGCGCTGGTAGCGGCCTACGGTCTCTATGACGGCTTTCTGACCCTGTAATTTGTAGCTGGAGGATCACTGAAATGACCACGGAAAAAGTTAAGTACGGCGTCCATTCCGAAGCCGGCAAATTGCGCAAAGTCATGGTTTGCTCCCCCGGGCTTGCCCACCAGCGTTTGACCCCGAACAACTGCGACGAACTGCTGTTCGACGACGTACTGTGGGTGGCGCAGGCCAAGCGCGACCATTTCGATTTCGTCACCAAGATGCGTGAGCGCAATGTCGATGTGCTGGAAATGCACAACTTGTTGACCGACATCGTCGCCATCCCCGAAGCTCTGGACTGGATTCTGCAACGCAAGATCACCGCCGATTCGGTGGGCCTGGGCTTGATCAATGAAACGAGTTCATGGCTGCGCAGCCTGGAGCCGCGCAAGATCGCCGAGTTCCTGATTGGCGGGGTCTCTGCCGATGACCTGCCGGACAGTTTCGGCGGCAAGACCATCCAGATGTTCCGTGAATTCCTCGGCCACTCCAGCTTCATCCTGCCGCCGCTGCCCAACACCCAGTTCACCCGCGACACCACCTGCTGGATCTACGGTGGCGT
>NZ_RCOE01000170.1:0-2200 GCF_004321495.1 Pseudomonas sp. Sample_10 | reverse complement strand
CAGAAAGACAAAGGGCACGACCTGTAAACAGGATCGTGCCCGATGTTACCGGCAAGCACCCGAGGGTGCCAGCCGACAAGTGCTGCTTAAGCTGCTACCACGACAACGCGTACGGTGGCTTCAACTTCGGCGTGCAGGTGCACGGCTACGTCGAATTCGCCTACGTTGCGGATGGTGCCGTTCGGCAGACGAACTTCGCTCTTCTGCACTTCAACGCCGGAGGCGGTCAGTGCATCAGCGATGTCGTGAGTACCGATCGAACCGAACAGCTTGCCTTCGTCGCCAGCGGTGGCAGTGATGGTCACTTCCAGCTCGGCCAGTTGGGCAGCACGGCTTTCAGCCGATGCCTTACGGTCTGCGGCGGCTTTTTCCAGCTCAGCGCGACGCTCTTCGAACGCAGCCAGGTTGGCAGCGGTCGCAGCGGTAGCTTTGCCGTAAGGCAGCAGGTAGTTACGACCGTAACCAGCCTTAACGTTCACTTTGTCACCCAGGTTGCCCAGGTTGGTGACTTTTTCCAGAAGGATCAGTTGCATGTGAAAATCCTCTTAACTTTTAACCTTCACCGTTCGCGTTATCGGCATCTTTGGGTGCCGAACGACCGCGAAAATCAATCAGGCTGTCGACGATGGCCAAGACCACCAGCAACGGATAGATCAGCTGCATGAACAGCAACAGCGTGACGTACAACCCCACCAGCCAGAATTTGGCCAGTCGCTTTTGCGCCACCAGCCCGTGAATCAGGGCCAGCCCGGCGAACACCAGCGGTACGCTGCACAACGGCGTCAACATGGCCATCTGCGAGCCTAAATTAGGCCCCAGAAGCATTAACGCCAGCAGCAACATCGCCGGTCCCAGCGGGATTCGGATGGCGCGAAACTCGCGACCAAAACCACCCGGGTTGTACAACAACGCCTGCCAATAGCGCCCGACAAGCAGGCTCAACAAGCTGACGATTTGCAACAAAGCCGCTATCAAGCCGGTCAGGACCGGTGCAATCAGGGACGCGAAACGCGCTTGTTCGTCTACCGACATCTTCTGGTAGACATCACCGAGTAGCGACGGCATGACTTTTATCAAAGCCTGCGCCAGCATCTCGATCTGGGGAGCAAAAGCTGTCCCCAACACCACTGAAAACACCACTCCCATCGCTATGCTGACCAGCAGCACGCGGTTCCAGGACTCGCTTGCGCGCAAAACCAACGCAAGGCTCGCAGACCCCAGCAGCACCAGAAGTGCCCTTGGGTCGTCGGAGTAAAGCCACCAGAGCAATGCCGGCAGCAGTCCCAGAGCAAGAACGCCCAGGGCGTCCCTCAATCCGCGCCGCAGGAGCACGAGGCATCCGGCGGCAGCACCCAACCAATACAACAACGGCATTGCCGCACATCCAGCCACTACCAGAGTGGCCTGCATACGGCCCCGCATGATGAACTCAGCTAAGGCGCGCATACATTCAATCCTTTGCTACGTGTCGACTGCCCGGTCTCAGCGGCCGTGGCTGTCGGTGTAGGCCAGCAGGGCCAGGAAGCGGGCGCGCTTGATAGCGGTGGCCAGCTGACGCTGATAACGAGCTTTGGTACCGGTGATGCGGCTTGGAACGATTTTGCCGGTCTCGGATACGTAGGCTTTCAGAGTGTTGAGATCTTTGTAATCGATCTCTTTCACGTCTTCAGCGGTGAAGCGGCAGAATTTACGACGACGGAAGAAACGTGCCATTTGATAGGCTCCTTAAAAGGTCCGTGGATTACTCGTCAGCGTTATCGCTGTTGTCGCTGTCATCACTGTCAGCGCTTTCAGCGCCTTCGTGCTCAGGACGGTCGCGACGCTCACGGCGCTCACTGCGGTTTTCTTCAGCCTTGAGCATCTCGGATTGGCCGGTAACGGCTTCTTCGCGACGGATGACCAGGTTACGGATCACTGCATCGTTGTAGCGGAAGTTGTCTTCCAGCTCGGCCAGGGCCTTGCCAGTGCACTCAACGTTCAGCATCACGTAGTGAGCCTTGTGAACATTGTTGATTGCGTAGGCCAGTTGACGACGGCCCCAATCTTCCAGACGGTGGATTTTGCCGCCGTCTTCTTCGATCAGCTTGGTGTAACGCTCAACCATGCCGCCGACTTGCTCGCTTTGATCCGGGTGGACCAAAAAGATGATTTCGTAATGACGCATGAATGCTCCTTACGGGTTGTAGCCTGCCGCTCAAAA
>NZ_RCOE01000294.1:0-2209 GCF_004321495.1 Pseudomonas sp. Sample_10 | reverse complement strand
TCGTTGATTGCCTTGCCATGATTGATCTGTCCCCCCTCGCCCGCCGTCTGGCCGGCACGCCGCTGGCCGATTGGGCCAACACCTTGCAGGCGCAACTCGACAAGAAAATGGAAAAAGGACATGGCGATCTGGAGCGCTGGCAAAGCGCGCTGGACGCCTTGCCGAAGATTCAGCCCAAGATCGTCGATTTGCTCAACGGTTTGAAACTGGACACCGATTGCGACGACGCAACCCGTGCACAGATGCGCACTGCGCTGATGGGTTTGTCGCCGTGGCGCAAGGGGCCATTCGACTTGTTCGGTGTGCATGTCGATACCGAGTGGCGTTCGGACTGGAAATGGTCGCGGGTGGCCCCGCACCTGGACCTCAAGGGCAAACGCATTCTCGATGTCGGTTGCGGCAACGGCTATTACATGTGGCGCATGCTCGGCGCCGGTGCGGACAGCGTGATCGGTGTCGACCCGAACTGGCTGTTCTTCTGCCAGTTCCAGGCAGTGCAACGCTACTTGTCCGAACCGAATGCCTGGCACCTGCCCTTCCCGTTCGAAGACCTGCCGCCGAACCTCGAAGGCTTCGACACGGTGTTCTCCATGGGTGTGTTCTACCACCGCCGCTCGCCGATCGAGCATTTGCTGGCACTGAAGGACTGCCTGGTCAAGGGCGGTGAACTGGTGCTGGAGACGCTGGTAGTCGAAGGTGACAAGCACCAGGTGCTGGTACCGGAAGACCGTTACGCCCAAATGCGCAACGTGTGGTTCCTGCCTTCGGTGCCGGCGCTGGAGTTGTGGCTGCGCCGTGCCGGGTTCAGCGATGTGAAATGCGTGGACGTGAGCACCACCACCGTTGAAGAGCAGCGCGGGACGGAGTGGATGAAATATCAATCGTTGAGCGACTTCCTTGATCCGGAGGATCACAGCAAGACGATTGAAGGGCTGCCGGCGCCGATGCGGGCAGTGATCGTCGCGAAGAAGTAACCTTTCCTTCCAGCCCCTGCAAAAACCTGTGGGAGCTGGCTTGCCAGCGATAGCGGTGTTTCAGTCGACATCAATGTTTGATGTGACGACGTCATCGCTGGCAAGCCAGCTCCCACAGGAATTGATGCGGTTTTCAGATTGTTGGTTTTGCCCGGCGGGCCTTGAAGAATTCGCTGAGCACCGCCCCGCATTCTTCCGCCAACACCCCACCTTCGTACAACACCCGGTGATTCAAAAAGCCCTGGGTAAAAAATTGCCCCTGGCTCTGCACAATCCCCGCTTTGGGCTCCAGCGCGCCGTACACCACCCGCGCAATGCGCGAATGCACGATCAGGCCCGCGCACATGCTGCACGGCTCCAGCGTGACGTAGAGCGTGCTGCCCGGCAGGCGATAGTTGCTGACGGCCTGGGCAGCAGCGCGGATCGCGACCATCTCGGCGTGGGCGCTCGGGTCGTTGCCGCTGATCGGGCAATTGAAGCCGCGACCGATGATCTCACCATCCTGCACCAACACGGCGCCCACCGGTACTTCACCGAGGGCCGCGCCTTGGGCGGCCAGCGCCAGCGCTTCACGCATGAAGTCGCGATCACGGCTGCGGTCGATGATCGCCGCGGGTCGAATCTGCCGCATCATGCCACCTCGATAGCGGCCATCAGGCCGGTTTCCATGTGGTCGATCACATGGCAATGGAACATCCACACCCCGGGGTTATCCGCCACCAGCGCCACTTGCGCGCGCTCGTTCTTGCCCAGCAGGTAAGTATCGGTGAAGTACGGAATCACCTTGTGCCGGTTCGAAGCGATGACCTTGAAACTCATGCCGTGCAGGTGAATCGGATGCTGATACTGGGTCATGTTCTTCAATTCGAAAATGTAGCTTTTGCCCTTCTGGAGTTTGGCAATCGGCCGGTCGGCGCAGGTCTTGTCGGTGATGTCCCAGGCCTTGCCGTTAATTTGCCACAGGCTGGGCGGCTTGCCGTTGTCGACGTTCACTGACACCGAACCGACCCATTCGAAATTGAAGTTGAGTTTCTCGGCATTGGCCAGGTCCGGCTCGGCCACCGGGTTGGCGGGCAGCGCCGCTGGCCACTCGGTTGGCGCATCGCTGTTGGCGACCGAACGGAGTGTCCCGAGGCGCACCGGGCCGTTGCGCAGCGACAATTCTTCACCGGCCGGCGGTGCCTTGATCGCCAGGCAAATGCGCATGCCGGGGCCGAGCCAGTATTCCTTGCCCA
>NZ_RCOE01000127.1:0-2227 GCF_004321495.1 Pseudomonas sp. Sample_10 | reverse complement strand
GCGTGGGAACGATCGGGTTAGACGGCATCCCGCGGTAGCATCAACCCCAACGGCAAGCGCACCCGCGCTTCCAATCCGCCACCGGTACGGTTACGCAATTCAACATTGCCGCCGTGCATCGAGGCAATGCGCTTGACGATCGCCAGCCCTAACCCCGTGCCTTTGCCGCCTCGGGCACGATCACCGCGGGTGAACGGGTTGAAGATCGCCTCCAGCTCGGACGGATCGATCCCGGCACCACGGTCCATGACGCTCAACACCACGTACGGTGCGCTCACATCCCCAGACACGTACGCCGCCACCTCCACACCACTGCCTGCGTGGTGCAGCGCATTGCCGATAAGGTTGTTGAGCAAGCGCTTCATCGATACCCGACGCAATGGAAACGGCTGGATCGGCTCCAGGCGCAAGCGTACTTTTTCTTCGTTCTGGTTATACGGCGCGGCGACCTCGCGGACCAGATCGCTCAGGTCCACCTCTTCCACCGACTCATCCCGGCCGTCGCGGATGAACGCCAGGAACTGATCGAGAATCGCATCCATGTCCTCGATATCCCGAACCATGTCATCGGTCAGGTCCGTGCGGTCGCCCATCAATTCCAGGGACAAGCGCAAACGGGTCAAGGGCGTGCGCAAGTCATGTGAAACTCCGGCCAGCATCAGTTCGCGCTCGCGACCGGCCTGCTCGACGTCTTCGGCCATTTGGTTGAAGGCGCGATAAACCTCGGTCATTTCGCTCGGTGTATCGCTGATCGGCAGGCGCACACTGCGACCCTGGCCGAGTTGTCGCGCGGCGTAGACCAGGCGCTTCAGAGGTTGATTGAGCTGGCTGACGAAGATCCACGCCGAAGCGGTAGACAGCAAACCGATGGCCAGGAACCAGCCCAGTACGTTCCAGATTTTCTGGCCACGCAATGGGTGCGGATACAGCGGCACTTTCAGCCAGCCATCCCCCAGGCTTGGCGCGCGAACCCACAGCGCCGGAGGCGAATGCATGCGCAACCGGACTTCGGTGTCGGCCCCCAATTCAGCCTGCATCTGCCGCTGATAGATCTCGCTGTAGGGCCAATGCTGTTCGCCTTCCGGCACGCCAGCGCCCACCACCCTGATCAGGGTCGCGGCTTCGGCAATCTTGTCACGATTGTTTTCATCGGCCGCCCAATAGGCGCGTAGCGTCAGGGCAACGCCGTGGCTGTACTGACGATCCACCAGCACGTCTTCGTTCATCAACAGATAAACCAGGGTCAGCGCCTTGGAGAACAGAACGACGATGAGCACCAGCCAAAGGGTGCGGGAGAAAAAGCTCTGGGGGAACCAAACGGGGGTTTTCATGGGTAACCGCTAAACACTTGCAGGAGCGAGCGATGCTCGCATATTGCGGATCGCGAGTCTGCGAGCAAAGTCATCTGACCCGTTGCCCGCAAGACCCGCTCCTACAAATCGCCGATCACTTGGTGGCGGCGCCATCCGGAACGAACACGTAGCCCACGCCCCAGACCGTCTGGATATAACGCGGTTTGGATGGATCGGGTTCGATCATCCGGCGCAGACGGGAAATCTGCACGTCGATGGAACGCTCCAGGGCATCCCACTCGCGGCCACGGGCCAGGTTCATCAGTTTGTCGCGGGTCAGCGGTTGACGGGCGTTCATCACCAGGGCCTTGAGCACGGCGAACTCACCGGTGGTGAGCATGTGCACTTCGTCACCGCGCTTGAGTTCGCGGGTGGCCAGGGACAGCTCGTAGTCACCGAAGGTCACGCTTTCGTCTTCGCTGCCAGGAGCGCCCGGCACCGGAGCCGACTGGCGACGCAGGACGGCTTTGACACGGGCCATCAGCTCATCGGGGTTGAACGGCTTGGCCAGGTAATCGTCGGCACCCAGTTCCAGGCCCTTGATACGGCTCAGCTCATCGCCCTTGGCGGTCAGCATGATGATCGGAATCTGGTTGTTCGCGCCACGCAGGCGGCGGCAGGCGGTCAGGCCGTCTTCACCGGGCAGCATCAGGTCGAGGACGACCAGGTTGAACACTTCGCGTGCCAGCAGGCGGTCCATTTGCTCGGTGTTCGGTACGGCGCGGGCGCGATAGCCCTTGCTGACGAAAAAACGCTCCAGCAGGCTGCTGAGGCCCGGGTCGTCGTCAACAATAAGAATTTTTTCGCCTTCAGCAATGTTTGCAGTGCTGCTCATTGGATGCTCCTTTTAGCTCGGCGCGCATTATGGCGTAGCT
>NZ_RCOE01000204.1:0-12746 GCF_004321495.1 Pseudomonas sp. Sample_10 | reverse complement strand
CCACGCTCTGCGTGGTAACGCCTCAACGGACGCTCCGCGTTCGGCTCTGGAGGGGGCGCGGAGCGTCCCGGGCTGCATTCCCACGCAGAGCGTGGGAACGATCGGGTAAGGCGCCTTCGCGGGCAAGCCTCGCGCCTGCAGGGGATTCGTCGTTTTAGCGAACTGCGCTAACCCCGTCCAATGTCGAAAACGACGTGTCCTTGGCCGTCAGCAAAAAATCCCTCATATACGGCGCATCCAGCATGTCCGCCCGAATGGCTGCATACAGCGTCGCAAACAAGCCTTTCTCACCCAACCGCTTGGCCTTCACATAGCCCCGTGAACTGTATTCATGCAGCGCCCAGTGGGGCATGCCGCACACGCCGCGTCCGCTGGCCACCAGTTGCATCATCATCACCGTCAGTTCCGAAGTACGGACCTGGGCCGGTTCGACGTCGGCGGGTTCGAGGAAGCGCGTGAAGATATCCAGGCGATCCCGTTCCACCGGGTAGGTAATCAGGGTTTCCGTCAGCAGGTCTTCCGGGACGATGTACGCCTTGCTGGCCAATTTGTGCTGGTTGGCCACGGCGAGCATCGCCTCGTAAGTGAACAACGGCACGTAGGTGATGCCGACCAGGTCCACCGGATCGGAGGTGACCACCAGGTCCAGATCGCCACGGGCCAGGGCGGGCAGCGGGGCGAAGGAGAAGCCCGAGGCCAGGTCCAGCTCGACCTCCGGCCAGGCATCGCGGAACTGGTCGATGGTCGGCATCAGCCATTGGAAGCAGCTGTGGCATTCGATAGCCATGTGCAAGCGCCCGGCGGTGCCACCGGCCAGTCGCGCAATGTCACGCTCGGCAGCACGCAGCAGTGGCAGGGTAGCGTCGGCCAGTTGCAGCAGGCGCAATCCGGCGCTGGTGAAACGCACCGGTTTGGTCTTGCGCACGAACAGCGGCATGCCCATGCGCTCCTCCAGTTCCTTGAACTGGTGTGACAGGGCTGACTGGGTCAGATGCAGGCGGTCGGCCGCATCCACCAGGCTGTCGGCTTCGCGCAAGGCGTGCAGGGTCTTGAGGTGACGGATTTCAAGCACCGTGGGGCTCCATGAGTAAAACTTGTGATCAACACGAAAAGGTTGAGTTTGTCTCATGTTGCCCTGGCTGTCGACAATAGCGCCATTATTTACACAGGAGCACCTTCGACATGGCCGTGGCCCACACCCTTGGTTTCCCGCGCATCGGCGCTGACCGCGAACTGAAAAAAGCCCTCGAGGCCTACTGGAAGGGCGACATCGAGCAGAACGCGCTGAACAGCGTCGGCCGCCAGCTGCGCGCCACCCACTGGCAATTGCAGAAGGACGCCGGCATCGACCTGCTGCCGGTCGGCGACTTCGCCTGGTACGACCAGGTGCTGACGCATTCCCTGACCTTCGGCGTGATCCCCGAGCGTTTCGACAACACCCGGGACGAGCGCGGCCTGCCGACCCTCGACACGCTGTTCGCCATGGCCCGGGGCGCCACCGCGACCTGCTGCGGCGGCGAACATGACCAGGCGCAGTATGCGCAAGAGTTGACCAAGTGGTTCGACACCAACTACCACTACCTGGTCCCGGAATTCACGGCTGACCAGTCCTTCAAATTGAGCTGGGAACAGCTGTTCGACGAAGTCGAGGAAGCCAAGGCCCTGGGCCATACCGTCAAACCGGTCATCATCGGCCCGTTGACTTATCTCTGGCTGGGCAAAGCCAAAGGCAACGACTTCGACAAACTCGACCTGCTGGAACGCCTGCTGCCGATCTATGGCGAAATCCTCGGTCGCCTCGCCGCCCAAGGCGTGGAGTGGGTGCAGATCGACGAACCGATCCTGACCCTTGACCTGCCGCAAGCGTGGAAAAACGCCTTCGAACGCGCTTACCACATCCTTCAATATTCGCCGCTGAAAAAACTCCTGGCGACTTACTTCAGCGGCCTGCAAGACAACCTCGGTCTGGCCGTCGGCCTGCCGGTGCAAGGCCTGCACATCGACGCGGTGCGTGCCCCGGATCAACTGCTGCACGTGCTCGACCGTCTGCCGATCTACAAGATTCTTTCAGTGGGGCTGGTCAATGGTCGCAACGTCTGGCGCTGCGAACTGGAGCCGGTGCTGGCACAACTGCAGTTTGCCCAGGAGCGCTTTGGCGACAACCTGTGGGTCAGCAGTTCCTGCTCGCTGCTGCACAGCCCGGTGGATCTGGAGCGTGAAGACAAGCTCGACCCGGAGCTGAAAAGCTGGCTGGCCTTTGCCGTGCAAAAGTGTGGCGAAATCGCGGTTTTGCGTGATGCCTTGAACGATCCACAGGCGCCCAAGGTGCAAGCGGCCCTGGCCGAAAGTCGTGCCATTCAGATCAGCCGCGCCGAGTCGCCACGCATCCACAAAACCGAAGTACAGGCACGTATCGCGGCGATAGGCCCGAACGACAGCCAGCGCCAGTCACCGTTCGCCGAGCGCATCGAGCAGCAGCGGGCACGCCTGAAACTGCCGGCATTCCCGACCACCACCATCGGTTCGTTCCCGCAGACCGCTTCGATTCGTCTGGCCCGCCAGGCGCACAAGCAAGGCAAGCTGTCGGTGAACGACTACACCGACGCCATGCGTCACGAAATCCGTCACTCGATACAGGTACAAGAACATCTGGGGCTGGACGTGCTGGTGCACGGTGAAGCCGAGCGCAACGACATGGTCGAGTACTTTGCCGAGCAACTCGATGGTTATGCCTTCACCCGTTTCGGCTGGGTCCAGAGCTACGGTTCGCGTTGCGTGAAACCGGCGATCATCTACGGCGACCTGAGCCGCCCTAAAGCCATGACCGTCGGCTGGATCAGCTATGCGCAGAGCCAGACCGACAAAGTCATGAAAGGCATGCTCACCGGTCCCGTGACCATGCTGATGTGGTCGTTCCCGCGCGAAGACATTTCGCGCAAAGTCCAGGCGCAGCAACTGGCCCTGGCCCTGCGTGATGAGGTACTGGACCTGGAAGCTGCCGGGATCAAGATCGTGCAGATCGACGAAGCGGCGTTCCGTGAAGGCCTGCCGCTGCGCCGGGCGCAATGGCAGGAGTATCTGGACTGGGCCGTGCATGCATTCCGCCTGAGCGCCAGCGGTGTGCGTGATGAAACCCAGGTCCACACCCACATGTGCTACAGCGAATTCAACGACGTGATCGAAGTCATCGCGGCCATGGACGCTGATGTGATCACCATTGAAACCTCGCGTTCGGACATGGAACTGCTGGAAGCCTTCAAGGCGTTCGATTACCCGAACGACATCGGCCCGGGCGTCTATGACATCCACTCGCCACGGGTGCCGGACACGGCGGAAATGGTCAGGCTGATGGCCAAAGCGGTACAGCGCATTCCGGCCGAACGCTTGTGGGTCAACCCCGATTGCGGTCTGAAAACCCGTGCCTGGCCGGAGACTGAGGCGGCGTTGGTGAACATGGTGGCGGCAGCGCGACAGTTGCGCAGTCAGTTGGCTTGACGAAGATCGAAAGATCTCCGCCTGCGGGGAAATCTAAACACCCGCAGGAGCTGCCGCAGGCGGCGATCTTTCTGATTGGAAAATGACCGCCCGGCACTCTTCATCAAACTGTCATGGAAGTGTGGCAGCGCGCTTGAACAAACTTCATCAGACTCGCGCTCTACTGGGGTTCTGCGTTTTGGTGTTTTTCATGCGTGTTTTTTTATCGAGAATAGTATTTTTGGCCGCATGTCTGTTCGGCCTGCCGTCCTTGGCGGCGTCTCGTTGCGATGTCGATGTACCGACCGAGCGAGTCGATCTGGATCAGGTGAGCCTGGCGTATCAAAGCATCGGCCGTGCCTCGGACCCGGCGCTGCTGCTGGTGATGGGGCTGGGCGGGCAATTGATTCACTGGCCCGACGAAGTGGTGGTCGCGTTGTGTCAGCAGGGCTTTCGCGTGATCCGTTATGACAATCGCGATGTCGGCTTGTCGACCTGGCGGCATACGCCGCTCGAGGCCAACCTGACGTTTGAAGTGCTGCGCTACAAACTCGGTCTGCCGGTGTCGGCACCGTACTCGTTGACCGACATGGCGAACGACGGCCTGGGCCTGATGGACGCCTTACACATCGAGCAGTTCCATGTGCTGGGTGCGAGCATGGGCGGAATGATCGCCCAGCACATGGCGGCCATGGCGCCGCAACGGGTCGAGAGCCTGACCCTGATCATGACCACTTCCGGTGCCGAGGGCTTGCCGGCACCGAGTGCGGCGCTGGTGCAATTGCTGTCGCGGCGTGGAGCGCCCAACCGCCAGGTCGCCCTGGAGCAACAGGCCGATTTGCTGGCGGCGCTGGGCAGTCCGACGGTGGCTGATGATCGTGAAGCACTGCTGCATCAAGCGGCATTGTCCTATGACCGGGCGTTCAATCCCGAAGGCGTGAAGCGGCAGATCATGGCGATTCTCGCCGAGCCGAGTCGGGTGGCACTGCTTAACCAATTGCGGGTGCCGGCGCTGGTGGTGCATGGCACCGCCGACCCTTTGCTGCCGGTGATGCATGGCGTACACCTGGCGGCGCATTTGCGTGGCAGTCAGTTGAAGCTGATTCCGGGCCTGGCCCATCGTTTTCAGGAAGCGTTCAAGGCGCCGTTACTGGCGGCGGTGCTGCCGTATTTGCGCGAACATCGCGACGACACTTCCCACTGGGCGCAGATCGAGCCGGTGGCCGAGCACAACCTCTTGTAACCCGTGACCACAGGGGCTTGCTGTCAGCTGACAAAACACTGTCGTCAAAAATATATCAATGTGCCACTATTGTTTGCGTCGTCGCTGTCGATACAGACAGCGACTTTCAATCATAGGGACTTGATCCATGTTTTTTCACGCTCTACGCACCCTCGCTGCAGTCACTTTGCTCGCCTGCCTGACCCTCACCGGCTGCGCCAACGTCCAACCTCCCGTACCGCTCGACCAACAATTCTGGGATGCCAAGGAGCCGACCATCGGCGTCGCAATCAGCGAATTGCCGCCGCCAGTACTGGCCTTGACCGGCAATCAGGGGCTTCTCGATTACGCGATCAACGCGGGCGTCAACAGCAAGCTCAGCGACAACGTCAAAACCTGGCAAGTGCGCGATTTCGAAACCCTGCCGGATACCATCGTCGCCAAGTTGCAAGCCAAGGGCTACAAAGCCAAGCGCATCGACGACAAGGTTGATCTGAAGGCCTACAAGGAAACCAAATTTCGCGAAGGCTACACGATCAAAGACCTGACCCCGATGAAAGCCAAATACGGTATCGATCGCTTGCTGCTGGTGTACGTCACCGCCACCGGTGCGACCCGCAGCTACTACAGCATCGTGCCGACCAGCGTGCCGATGGCGCAGGTGGGCGGGCAGGGCATGGTGGTTGATCTGGCCGACAACAAACTGTTGTGGTTCCAGCCATTTGTCGCGGTACAAGCGGCACAGGGTGAGTGGGACGAACCGACCTACACCAACTTGTCGAACGCGTTCTACCAGGCTGTGGATAACAGCCGTCAGCAAATGATCACCCCGTTCGCCAAATGAAGCGCTCAATCGTAGCGGCCGGCGCACTGGCCCTGCTGATGGTCACTGGCTGTGCGCAGAAGCCGGCTCCCGAGGCCGGTTTCAAGGACCACGGGGCGTTGCCTTATGTTCAAGCACACGGACTCAAGGTCGATGTGCAGGTAACGCAAGCCTTCGTCGGCGCCAGCACCGTGATTGACAGCCAAGAGGCGTTGAAGGCTGCGTCTTCGAGTCAGGCGCTGTTGCTCAGTTCGGGCACCAGCGCCGGGTTGGCGGGGGTGTTGGTAGCCAGTCTGGTCAATACCCAGATGGGCAGCGGCACCTTGCAGCGTGATGCGGAAAAGTCCGCCCTCAAGGACTCACGCCCCATGGCGGATCTGCTCGCCGGCGTACCCTTGCAGGAGCGCTTGCAGCAACGCTATCAGCATGCCGCGCAAGTGGCCGGATTAAAGCAGGGCGAAGGGCAGGTGACGGCGCGTTTGTTGATTGAGCCGAAACTGATGTTGACCCCCGATCGCGGCAGTTTTGTCCTGGTCAATCAGGTTCAGGTCCAGGACATCGCCGGGTCGCCGCTGTACCGCATGCGCATCGAAGTGACCAGCCAGCCGATCCGTCGTTGCGGTAGCCAATGTGTCGATGACGGTGGCCTTGAACTGGCAAAAGTCACCGCGGTGCTCGATGAGTGCATCGACGAGTCCATGCGCGTGCTGGCCACGGACTTGATGCAACCGACTCCGCCACCGGCCGCTCAGGAAACCTTGCGTTACGTGCTCGATGGCCGGCGTGTGGTCGAACGTGGCTATCAACTGGCGAACAACGGCAACTATTGGCGTTACCGCAATCTTTACGGCGCGGTGAAGTCCGTACCGGTGCCGTTCGAGGATGCGTTGACCCAGGCGCAGCTTGAGAAAGTGTACGGACGCTAAACCCCAAACCTTTAGGAGCCGGCTTGCTGGCGATAGCGGTCTAATAGTCAAATCAATGCTGACTGACATACCGCCATCGCCAGCAAGCCGGCTCCTACAGGGATTGGTGAATCAGTGGCTCAACCCGTACTTCTTCACTTTGTCGAACAGCGTGGTCTTGGCCATGCCGAGTTCCTGGCTGGCCTGGGTCAAATTGCCGCCGCTGCGCTGCAAGGCATCGCTCAACAGGTTGCGTTCGAACGCTTCCACCGCTTCGGCGAACGCCAGGCCTTGGGCGCTGCCACTTGCGCCGGGTTTCTTGAATGCCGGCAGGCCTAAGGCAAAGCGCTCGGCGACGTTGCGCAGTTCGCGCACGTTACCCGGCCAATCGTGGCTCATCAGGTTCGACAGGGTCTGGTTATCCAGTTCCGGTGCGATACGGTCGAAGCGCAAGGACGACTGCTGCAAGAAATACTCGAACAATTGCAGGATGTCTTCGCGGCGCTCACGCAGCGGTGGCAGTTCCAGGGTTACCACGTTGAGGCGGTAATACAGGTCGCTGCGGAATTCGCCGGCCTTGCTCGATTCGTCAAGGTCGGATTTGGTCGCCGCGATCACCCGGCAATCCACCGCCACACTCTGGTTCGAACCGAGGCGTTCGAGGGTGCGCTCCTGCAATACTCGCAACAGTTTGATCTGCAAGGGCAGTGGCATGCTTTCCACTTCATCGAGGAACAGCGTGCCGCCGTCGGCGTGTTCGATCTTGCCGATTCGCCGTTTGCCGGCGCCGGTGAAGGCGTTGGCCTCGTGGCCGAAGATTTCGCTCTCGAACAGGTTTTCCGGCAGGCCGCCGCAGTTCAGCGCCACGAATTGCTTGGTGTGCCGACGACTGAAGTCGTGCAGGCAGCGGGCAACCAATTCCTTGCCAGTGCCGGTTTCACCCTCGATCAGCACGTTGGCCGAAGTATCGGCGACGTTGGCGATCAATTCGCGCAAGTTTTGCATGGCCGGCGAACGGCCGATGATCCGCCCTTCGAGGGAGTCGCGCTCGGCCAGTTGCCGACGCAACGACGAGACTTCCCGCGCCAGACTGCGTTGCTCCAGCGCGCGCCGCGCTACGTCCACCAGGCGCTCCGGGGAGAACGGTTTCTCCATGAAGTCATAGGCGCCTTTCTGCATCGCGCCGACGGCCATGGAAATATCGCCGTGGCCGGTAATCAGCACCACCGGCAAACTGCGATCTCGCTCCTTGAGGCGGCTCAGCAACTCCAGGCCATCGATGCCCGGCAGGCGAATGTCGCTGATGACGATGCCGGCAAAGTTGTCGCCGACCCGCTCGAGGGCTTCTTCTGCACTGGCGACACCTACGCACGGAATGTCTTCCAGGGTCAGCGCCTGTTGGCAGCCAAGCAGCACGTGGGGGTCGTCTTCGACGATCAATACACTAAGGTCGTTGTTCATATTGGCTCGGCGGGAAGGGGGCTTACCAACGGTAAACTGAGAACGAATGCGGTGCCACCGCTGGCCGGGTGTTCGACACCCAGGTGACCGCCGGTGGCGGCGGCCAGGCTGGCGGAAAGGGTCAAGCCAAGGCCAAGGCCCTGTTCGCCGGGTTTGGTGGTGAAGAACGGTTCGAACAAATGCTTGCGCGCTTCGGCGTCGATGCCATGGCCGTTGTCACGTACCCGCAGCCGATACTTGCCATCGAAGGTTTCGCCTTCGAGCCACAACTCGGGCTGCGGTTGCGCCTGCATCGCGTCAAGGGCGTTGCCGATGAGATTGACCAGGATCTGTTCGAGGCGGGTCTGGTCGATTTGCACCTGCACATCTTCAAAGTGACGGTGCAATTGCAGGGCGATGCTTTCCACTCGGCCACCGAGCAATTGCAGGGCTGCGTCCACGCCCTTGCCCAGACACGCCTGGCCCTTGTCGTCACCGCGGCGGGCGAAGGAGCGCAGGCTGGCGGTGATGCGGCCCATGCGGTCGATCAGTTCGTTGATGGTCTTGAGGTTGGTACTGGCCACGTCGAGTTGGCCGCGTTCCAGAAAGCGCACGGTATTGCCGGACAACGTGCGCAGCGCCGCCAGCGGCTGGTTCAGCTCATGGGCGATGCTGGTGGACATCTGGCCGATCGCCGCAAGTTTACCGGCCTGCACCAGTTCATCCTGGGCACGGCGCAAAGTCTCTTCGGCTTGACGGCGTTCGCGGATCTGACCCTTGAGCCGCTCGTTGCTGGCGCGCAGGTCGACGGTGCGTTCGGTAATCCGACGCTCCAGTTGATTGTTGGCTTCCTGCAAGGCTTCCCGGGCCGCGAGGCGGGTGGCGATGACCTTGCGCCGCTCGTTCCAGGCAATCAGCAGGAACGCCACGAGGGCAAATGCCACGGCCACCAGAATCCCCTGATTGATCGCTTCGCGACGCAGATCCTGGAGCGGTGTCAGCAGGGTGAAGTTCCAGGGGGTGTCGCTCAGTGGCCGGGTCTGTGACAGATAGCTGATGTTCTCGTCGTCGGAAACCAGTTCACTGTTGGCCGGGAAGGTGAGTTTTTCCACACCTTCAGACAGAGTTTCCCGGGCCAGCGGTTGCAATTCGTTCAGCGGAAACCAGTAGTACTGCAGGCTGCGGGCGAGTTTTTCTTTGGTGTCATCGCTCAGCGGCACTACTGACTTGAGGCGGCGCGCCGGATCGCTGGAGAGAATGATGATGCCGTTCTCATCGCTGACGAAGGCTTCCAGACGCGCCCGTTGCCAGCGTTCTTCCATGGCTTCGAGACGCACCTTGACCACCGCGACGCCGATGATCTTGCCGTGTTCTTCCAGGCCATGGGCCAGGTAGTAACCAGGTTCGCCGTTGGTGCTGCCGATGCCGTAGAAGCGCCCGGGCTGGCCGCGCACGGCGTTCTGGAAGTAGGCACGGAAGGACAGGTCTTCACCCAGATAGCTGTCGACATCGCGCCAGTTGCTGGTGGCCATGACGCGACCGGTGGTGTCCATCACATAAATGGCCCGACTGCGGCTGCGTCGGTTCAGGCCTTCAAGGTAATCGTTGACCGTTTGCCGGTGTTCCGGAGTCGGGTCGGCCAGCAGCTTCGAAACACTGGTTTCGAGTTCCAGCAGGCTGGGCAGGTAGGTGTATTTGCTGATTTCGCTTTCGACGGCGCGGGCGTGCAGCTCCAGCTGGCGCTGGCCGTTTTCGCCGAGGCTGCGAATGCCGTAGTGTTCACTGACCCAGAAGCCGATGTAACCCAGTCCGATCATCAGCGCGATGATCAGCGGCGGCAGGAACAGATGGCGGATCAGACGAGGTTTCACGGCGAGTGATGGCGACGAGGCGCGGTAGAGTTCGGGGTCGCATTTCATCACAGATGCCTTGGGTCAACCAGCATGGCAACGGGCTTGCTCTGGTTCCTGCCGAACGAAGAATCTGTGGCGAGGGAGCTTGCTCCCGCTCGGCTGCGAAGCAGTCGTAAAACCGATGAATGCGGTGTGTCAGAAAAATTGCATTTACAGGTTTCGGGGCCGCTGCGCGACCCAGCGGGAGCAAGCTCCCTCGCCACAAGGAGCAAAGCCAGTTGCTGATTAGTGCTGCAGAATCTTGTTCAGGAAGTGCTGCGTCCGCTCGGCGCGGTGGCTGATGTCGCCGAAGAACTCTTCTTTCTTGCAGTCTTCGATGATTTTGCCCTGGTCCATGAAAATCACGCGATCAGCCACTTTACGGGCAAAGCCCATTTCGTGGGTCACGCACATCATGGTCATGCCTTCGTGGGCCAGTTGCACCATCACGTCCAGCACTTCGTTGACCATTTCCGGGTCCAGCGCCGAGGTCGGTTCGTCGAACAGCATGACGATCGGGTCCATCGCCAGTGCACGGGCAATCGCCACACGCTGCTGCTGACCACCGGACAGTTGGCCCGGGTGCTTGTGGGCGTGGGCCGAGAGACCGACACGTTCGAGCAATTGCAGGCCTTTCTTGGTCGCCTCTTCCTTGCTGCGGCCCAACACCTTGATCTGCGCGATGGTCAGGTTTTCGGTGATGGTCAGGTGCGGGAACAGCTCGAAATGCTGGAACACCATGCCCACGCGCGAACGCAGTTTCGGCAGGTTGGTTTTCGGGTCGGCGATGGAGGTGCCGTCGACCACGATGTCGCCTTTCTGGAACGGTTCCAGGGCGTTGACGCATTTGATCAGGGTCGATTTGCCGGAACCGGATGGCCCGCACACCACGATCACTTCGCCTTTTTTGACCTCGGTGCTGCAATCAGTCAGTACCTGGAAGTCCCCATACCACTTGTTGATGCTTTTGATAGAGATCATACGGCGAACCTTTTTTGCAGACGCTTGACCAGCTGCGAGGCGGCAAAGCTGATGATGAAGTACACGAGACCCGCGAAAATCAGGAACTCATTGGAGCGGCCAATGATGTCGCCACTGGCGCGCGACGCATTGAGGAAGTCCACCAGACCGACGGCGTAGACCAGCGAGGTGTCCTGAAACAGGATGATGCTCTGTTGCAGCAGCAACGGCGTCATCTTGCGGAACGCTTGCGGCAGGATGATCAGGCGCATCATCTGGCCGTAGGACATGCCCAGCGCCTGGGCAGCACCCATCTGGCCCTTGGGAATCGACTGCACACCGGCACGGACGATTTCGCAGAAGTACGCCGCTTCGAACATCATGAAGGCGACGATGCACGAGGTGAACGCACCGATCGGCGTGTCTTCGCCCGTGATCCAGCGCAAGACGAACGGCACCGCCAGGTAGAACCAGGTGATCACCAGCAGCAGCGGGATCGAGCGGAAGTAGTTGACGTAGGCGCCGGCCAGGTTCGACAGCAACTTGTTGTGGGACAGGCGCATCAACGCCAGGATGGTGCCGAGGATGATCCCGCCGATCACGCCCATGGCCATCAGCTTGAGGGTCATGACCATGCCGTTCCACAAGCCCGGCAGGGACGGGATGATGCCCGAGAAGTCGAATTCCATCATTTACCCCCTACGGAAATCAGGCCCGGCACGGCGACTTTCTTCTCGACCAGACGCATCAGCAACATCAGGCTCATGTTCAGGGTGAAGTAGATCAGCGTGGCCAGGGTAAAGGCTTCGAACAGGTTGGCGGAGAACTCGGCGGTCTGTTTGGTCTGCGCGAGCAACTCCATCAAACCGATCAGCGAGGCCACGGAGGTGTTCTTGAAGACGTTGAGAAATTCCGAGGTAAGCGGCGGAATGATGATCCGGTAAGCCTGGGGCAGCAGCACGTTCCAGTAAATTTGCGGCAACTTGAAACCCATGGCGCGGGCCGCGGATTCCTGGCCTTTTGGCAGCGCCTGGATACCGGTGCGCACCTGTTCGCAAACGCGGGCGGTGGTGAACAGGCCGAGGCACACGACCACGCTGAGGAAGGCCGAGGTCGTCGGGTTCAGGTCCTGCTTGTACCACTCTTGCAGGTCAGCCGGCAGCAGATCGGGTACCAGGAAGTACCAGATGAACAACTGCACCAGCAGCGGCACGTTGCGGAAGAGTTCGACGTAGCAGGTGGCGATGCCCGATACGATGCGGTTCGGCACGGTACGCATGACACCCAGGATCGAACCCAGTGTCAGGGCGATGATCCAGGCCGCGATGGCGATGCCGATGGTCCAGGCCAGACCGGACACGTACCAGTCGAGATACGTCTCGCTGCCCACGCCGGTGGACTTGAAGAACACGCTCCAGTCCCAGTTGTAATTCATTAGGGTCTCCCCTCAGATCGATCGATGTACAAGTACCCGCTTGGGGAAGCTCCGTTCCCGCCTGAACTCGATGTTCAGGCACACGCGATCGGCTCGACAGCCACCGGTCCGAGTGTTTCCTAAAATGCCAGCAGGGAGTGACAACCTCCTGAAAGGGCCTGGGCCCTGTCAGGAGATAAGGTTAGTCAGAAATCAGGACTTTTTTTCCGCAGACTTGTCGTCAGCCGCTTTATCGGTCGGATTGGCGATCAAGGCCTTGAGCTCGTCGCTCATCGGGAAGTTCAGGTTCAGGCCTTTTGGCGGGATTGGCTGCATGAACCATTTTTCGTAGATCTTGTTGATCTCGCCCGACGCGTAGGTGGCCTTGATGGCGTCATCTACAGCCTTCTTGAACGGCGCGTCGCCTTTGCGAACCATGCAGCCGTAGATTTCGTAGGACTGTGGAGTGCCGGTCACGGCCCAGTCAGAGGCTTTCTTGGCCTTGGCTGCTTCACCGGCCAGCAGGGCGTCGTCCATCATGAACGCAACGGCGCGGCCGGTTTCCAGCATCTGGAAGGACTCGCCGTGGTCTTTGGCGGAGATGACGTTCATGCCC
>NZ_RCOE01000247.1:0-12835 GCF_004321495.1 Pseudomonas sp. Sample_10 | reverse complement strand
CGGTCTTGATCAGCGGCGAGTGGGCCACGGTGTAACCGACGTCCAGGCACTCCTGATGATTACCGCCGCCGTTGACTTCAACGGTGACGAACTTGGTCGCACCTTCGCCGTCACGCACGATGGCCTGCGCCACGTCCATGCACACTTCGAACACCGCTTGCTTTAACTTGGCGAACAGCTCGCCTTCGGCACGGGTGATCTCCGGCAGCGCAGCCTGACCGGTGGCAATCAGCATGCAGCAATCGTTGGTGGAGGTGTCGCCGTCGATGGTAATGCGGTTGAACGACTTGTTGGCGCCGTCCAGCATCAGGTTTTGCAGCACGTCGCGGGAGACTTTGGCGTCGGTGGCGATGTAGCCGAGCATGGTCGCCATGTTTGGTCGAATCATGCCCGCACCTTTGCTGATGCCGGTCACGGTGATGGTCACGCCGTCGTGCTGGAACTGACGGCTGGCGCCTTTTGGCAACGTGTCGGTGGTCATGATGCCGGTGGCGGCAGCTTCCCAATTGTTGACCGACAGATCGTCGAGGGCCGCTTGCAGTGCGCCTTCGATTTTCTCGACCGGCAAGGGCTCGCCGATCACACCGGTGGAGTAAGGCAGCACCTGGCTGGCATCGACGCCGGTCAGCTCGGCCAGTTTCGCGCAAGTGCGCTCGGCGGCGGCCAGGCCTGGCTCGCCGGTACCGGCGTTGGCATTGCCGGTGTTGGTCAGCAGGTAACGCACCGGGCCTTGCACGCGTTGCTTGGCGAGGATCACCGGCGCTGCGCAAAAAGCGTTCAGGGTGAACACGCCTGCCACCGTCGAGCCTTCGGCACAGCGCATGACGACGACATCCTTGCGCCCCGGGCGCTTGATACCGGCCGAGGCGATACCGAGTTCAAAACCGGCAACCGGGTGCAACGTTGGCAAAGGACCAAGACCAACAGCCATGAATGCGCTCCTTTATAAATGATGTCAGCACCGTTTCAGGAAAAACGGTGGTTCGAAATGGTAAAACGCCGCGACGGCAGAAGCCGGTCGCGGCGCGGGTATTTCAGCGATTGAAACGGGTTTTACTGGATCTGCCCGTGGCAATGCTTGAACTTCTTGCCCGAACCGCAGTAGCACAGCTCGTTGCGGCCCAGCTTCTGCTCGTTGCGAACCGGTGCGGTGGCGAGAGCCACATCGACCTCTTCACCCAGTTGCTCCGGTTGCTCCAGACCTGGGGCTTCTTCATGCAGGAACTGCATGCGGGCGGCCAGTGCCTCGGCTTCCTGACGCAGGCGCTGCTCTTCTTCGATCGGATCTTCGCGGCGAACCTGAACGTGCGACAGCACGCGGATCGAGTCGCGCTTGATCGAATCCAGCAGCTCGGAGAACAGCGTGAACGACTCGCGCTTGTATTCCTGCTTCGGGTTCTTCTGGGCATAGCCACGCAGGTGGATACCATGACGCAGGTGGTCCATGGTCGACAGGTGGTCTTTCCACAGGTCGTCCAGCACGCGCAGAACGATTTGTTTCTCGAAGCTGCGCAGCGCTTCGGCGCCCGCCTGGTCTTCTTTCTCGTTGTAGGCGGCGATCAGTTCCTGCATGAGTTTTTCGCGCAGGGTTTCTTCGTACAGGTGATCGTCTTCGTCGAGCCACTGCTGGATCGGCAGTGCTACACCGAAATCGCTCTGCAACGTAGCTTCCAGCCCCGCCACGTCCCACTGCTCTGGCAGCGATTGCGGAGGAATGTGGGCGCTGACGGTGGCGTTGAGGACGTCCTGACGGAAGTCGGCAATGGTTTCACCGATGTTGTTGGCAGCCAGCAACGTGTTACGCATGTGATAGATCACTTTACGCTGTTCGTTGTTGACGTCGTCGAACTCAAGCAGTTGCTTGCGAATGTCGAAGTTACGACCTTCAACCTTGCGCTGAGCCTTTTCGATGGCGTTGGTCACCATGCGGTGCTCAATCGCTTCGCCAGGCTGCATGCCCAGGGCTTTCATGAAGTTCTTCACCCGGTCAGAGGCAAAGATGCGCATCAGGCTGTCTTCCAGCGACAGATAGAAACGGCTGGAACCGGCGTCGCCCTGACGACCGGCACGACCACGCAGCTGGTTGTCGATACGGCGCGATTCGTGACGTTCGGAGGCGATCACCTGCAAGCCACCCGACTCGAGCACTTGCTGGTGACGCTTCTGCCAGTCGGCCTTGATCTGGGCAATCTGCTCAGGCGTCGGGTTTTCCAGCGAGGCCACTTCCACTTCCCAGTTGCCGCCCAACAGGATGTCGGTACCACGACCGGCCATGTTGGTGGCGATGGTCAATGCGCCCGGACGACCGGCCTGGGCAATGATCTCGGCTTCTTTTTCGTGGAACTTGGCGTTGAGGACCTTGTGTTCGATGCCTTCCTTCACGAGCAGGCTGGACATGTGTTCGGACGTTTCGATGGTTGCTGTGCCGACCAGTACCGGACGACCGGCGGCCATGCTTTCCTTGATGTCGGCAACGATCGCGGCGTATTTCTCGTCGGCGGTCAGGAACACCAGGTCGTTGTAGTCTTTACGGGCCAGCGGCTTGTTCGGCGGGATGACCATGACCTGCAGGCCATAGATCTGGTGGAACTCGAACGCTTCGGTGTCGGCCGTACCGGTCATCCCGGACAGTTTGTTGTACAGACGGAAGTAGTTCTGGAACGTGGTCGACGCCAGTGTCTGGCTTTCGGCCTGGATGTTCAGGTTTTCCTTGGCTTCGATGGCCTGGTGCAGGCCTTCGGACAAACGACGGCCCGGCATGGTGCGGCCGGTGTGTTCGTCGACCAGAACCACCTGACCGTCCTGCACGATGTACTCGATGTTGCGGTGGAATAGTTTGTGCGCACGCAGACCGGCGTAAACGTGAGTCAGCAGGCTCAGGTTGTGCGCCGAGTACAGGCTCTCGCCTTCAGCCAGCAGGCCGATGCGGGTCAGCGTTTCTTCGACGAATTGGTGACCGGCTTCGTTGAGCTCGACCTGGCGGGTCTTCTCATCGACGGTGTAGTGGCCGGGCTTGGTGACTTCGCCTTCGACTTCTTCAACGTGCAATTCCAGCTGCGGGATCAGTTTGTTGATCTCGATGTACAGCTTGGAGCTGTCCTCGGCCTGACCGGAGATGATCAGCGGGGTACGGGCTTCGTCGATGAGGATGGAGTCGACTTCGTCGATCACGGCAAAGTTGAGTTCGCGCTGGAATTTTTCTTCCATGCTGAACGCCATGTTGTCGCGCAGGTAGTCGAAACCGAATTCGTTGTTGGTGCCGTAGGTGATGTCGGCGGCGTAGGCGGCACGCTTCTCTTCCGGCGGCTGGAACGGCGTCACGACGCCGACGGTCAGGCCGAGGAATTCATACAGCGGGCGCATCCAGTTGGCGTCACGGCGGGCCAGGTAGTCGTTCACGGTCACAACGTGCACGCCCTTGCCGGACAACGCGTTGAGGTAAACGCCCAGTGTTGCCACCAGGGTCTTGCCTTCACCGGTACGCATTTCGGCGATCTTGCCTTCATGCAAGGTCATGCCGCCGATCAGCTGGACGTCGAAGTGGCGCATACCCATGACACGCTTACCGGCTTCGCGGGCGACCGCAAAAGCTTCTGGCAGCAGCTTGTCGAGGGTTTCCCCTTTGGCGAGGCGGGCCTTGAACTCGTCGGTCTTGGCACGCAATTGATCGTCCGAAAGGGCTACCATTTGCTCTTCGAAGGCATTGACGAGCTGCACCGTCTTGAGCATGCGTTTGACTTCACGCTCGTTCTTGCTTCCAAAAAGTTTCTTTAACAAAGGCGCAAACATATCGGCAGGATCTTCCACACTAAAGGGATGGAGGGCGGCCCCGTGAGTCGCCCGTGCAGCCCTCATGGCCGCATGCGAACGAGCATTCTACCCGGAAACGGTGGTGAGGAAAGTGGCGATGTTCCACGATGCTGGCACTGCGCTTTGACGGGGCTCACTTAAAATAAGGGCGTTTTGCTCAACTTCAACCCATTCAGGGAAGAAGTTAGTCGTTGATTTAATGAGTAAAGCATCCACAAAAGCAATGGGCGAGTGCATTCGGCGCTTTCTGCTACCATGGCGGCTCTGTTACTTCAGGTGTCTGATCATGGCATTTCGCCCTCTTACGGCCAGAGCACCCGCCGTTCTCCTTCGCGAAGCCAAGCCGCTCAAAGCCATTCTCGGCCACGCTCAACGCCTGGGTCATCTGCAACGCCTGCTGGAAAGCCAACTGCAACCCGCCGCTCGCGAGCATTGCCACGTGGCGTCCTGGCGTGAAGGCAGCTTGCTGCTGATCGTCACTGATGGGCATTGGGCCACTCGCCTGCGCTACCAGCAAAAACGCCTGCAGCGGCAATTGCAGATGTTCGATGAATTCGCCAGCCTCACGCGAATTCTGTTCAAGGTTCAGCCACCTACCGTTCAACAAGGCGCGGCCGGTCATACCATGGATTTGTCCAATGATGCGGCGGCGACCATTCAGGCGACGGCCGACGGCATCAGTGATCCAAACCTTCGGGCCGCGCTGGAGCGGTTGGCGGCGCACGCCAGGCCCAAAACCTGATAATGAACCCATGTAGGAGCGAGCCTGCTCGCGATAGCGATGTAACATTCAACGCATAAGTTGACTGATACGCCGCCATCGCGAGCAGGCTCACTCCTACAGGTTTCAGCGGCGTTTGTTGCCGCCCAATAAAGAGCCCATCAAACCGCGCACCAATTGTCGGCCGATCTGATTCGCCGCCTGCTGCATCGCTGACTTCAGCGCCTTCCCCGCCGCCGTGCCGAGGAACTCCCCGGCCTGTTCGGTGAAGCTTGGCTCTTGCTTGGCGGATTTGTCCGGTGCAGCCTCGGGTTCAGGCGCCAGTCCTTTGCGGCCCATCAGCACTTCATAAGCCGACTCGCGATCAATCGGCTTGTCGTACCGGCCCTTGCACGGCGAACCGGCGATCAGCAGCGTACGCTCCGTCTCGCTCAGCGGCCCGATCCGCGACTGTGGCGGTGCCACCAAAACCCGTTGGACCATTTCCGGCGTGCCCTTTTCCTGCAGAGTGCCGACCAACGCCTCTCCAATCCCCAACTCAGTCAGCACCGACAGCGCATCGAATGCCGGGTTAGGCCGGAAACCGTCAGCCACCGCCCGCAGGGATTTCTGCTCCTTGGCGGTGAACGCACGCAAGCCGTGCTGGACGCGCAAACCCAGTTGCGCCAGCACATCGTCCGGCAGGTCGCCCGGCGATTGGGTGACGAAATACACCCCCACGCCTTTCGAACGAATCAGCCGCACCACTTGTTCCAGGCGATCCTGCAACGCCTTGGGGGTCCCGGCAAACAACAGATGCGCCTCGTCGAAAAACAACGCCAATAGCGGTTTGTCCGAATCACCGCGCTCCGGCAATTGCTCGAACAATTCGGCCAGCAACCACAACAGAAACGTCGCGTAGACCTTCGGCGCTTCATGCACCAGCCGACTGGCATCGAGCAAATGAATGCGACCACGACCGTCGACTGTCGGTTGCAGAATGTCTTCGAGTTGCAGCGCCGGCTCACCGAACAGCGCCTCCGCCCCCTGTTGTTCGAGCGTTGCCAGACGCCGCAGCAGGGCTTGGCTGGAACCGGTGGTCATCAGCGCCGCATCATCGCCGAGCAGCTGTGGATGATCCTTGAGGTGATTGAGCAATGCCTTCAGGTCTTTGAGGTCCAGCAGCAACAAGCCTTCGCGGTCGGCGACCTTGAACGCGGCATACAGCGCCGATTGCTGACTGTCCGTCAGCTCCAACAGGCTACCCAACAATAACGGGCCCATTTCGCTCAAGGTTGTGCGCAGTGGATGACCGGACTGCCCGTGAATGTCCCACAAGGTCACCGGATAAGCCTGAGGCTTGTGGTTCAGCCAGGGCATCCCGGCGATTCGCTCGGCAATCTTGCCCTGGGGATTACCGGCTGCACCCAGACCGCAGAGATCGCCCTTGATATCGGCGGCAAATACCGCGACTCCGGCATCACTGAAGGCTTCGGCCATACGTTGCAAGGTGACGGTCTTGCCCGTCCCGGTAGCCCCCGCAATCAAACCGTGACGGTTGGCCAGGCGCATGGCCTGGGCGATCGGCTGCCCGGAAAGATCGGCGCCGATAACGAGTTGCAATGAGTCATGCATTTGGTCACCCATGGTTAATCTTTGATCCTTCACGGCCGATAGAAATAGCAACAAAGCAGACAGACACAATCTGGTAGGACATTTCCCTTAAGGAGCGATGGAAATATCACTTGCTTTCAACCCTGCCCCTTTTGCGTTCCTTTATAAAAGCACGCGCTGGGCAATAAGACCTTAGCGGACCCCAAGCCATGAATAAAAATCTACGCTTCAGCCATAAAATCCTGCTTGCCGCCGCCCTCATCGTCATTGCCACTTTCGCCTCATTCACCCTGTACAACGACTATTTACAGCGTAATGCCATCCGCGAAGACCTGGACAACTATCTCAACGAGATGGGGGATGTCACCGCCAACAACATCCAGACATGGTTGACCGGCCGGATTCTGCTGATCGAAAACCTTTCGCAAAACATCGCCATCAACCCGGAACAAGCCAACGTAGCCGCCCTGCTTGAACAGAAAGCGCTGACCTCGACGTTCATGGCGTCCTACCTGGGCGATGCCACCGGGCATTTCACCATCCGACCCGACGCGAAGATGCCCGATGGCTTCGATCCACGGGTCCGCCCTTGGTACAAGGGGGCGGAAAACAGCAGCACGCCGACCCTGACCGAGCCCTATATCGATGCGGCGACCGGTCAAACCATCATTTCCATGGCCATGGCCTCGAAAAAATCCGGGCAAAGCATCGGCGTGATCGGCGGTGACCTGAGCCTGCAAACGCTGATCGATACCCTCAGCGCCCGCGACTTCGACGGCATGGGCTACGCCTTTCTGGTCAGCGCCGACGGCAAAATCCTGGTTCACCCGGACAAAGCGCTGGTGATGAAGTCCCTGAGCGAGGCGTATCCGAAAGACACGCCGCGAATCGGCAACGGTTTCAGTGAAGTCGATGTCGACGGCAAGACCCGCATCGTCAGCTTCACGCCGATCAAAGGCTTACCCTCGGTCAACTGGTACATCGGCTTGTCCATCGACAAGGAAAAAGCCTTCTCGATGCTCAGCGAATTCCGCGCTTCAGCGGTGGTGGCGACCGTCATCGCGGTGGCAATCATCATCGCCCTGCTGGGCATGCTGATCCGCATCCTGATTCAGCCGCTGCACGTCATGACCCGCGCCATGGCCGACATTGCCGACGGCGAAGGCGACCTGACCAAGCGCCTGACCATCGTCAACAACGATGAGTTCGGCACGCTCGGCACGGCATTCAACCGTTTCGTCGAGCGTATCCACGGTTCGATCCGCGAGGTGTCTTCCGCCACCGGCCAGGTCAACGAAGTCGCGTTGCGTGTGGTGGCGGCCTCGAACTCGTCGATGTTCAACTCCGACCAGCAGGCATCGCGCACCAGCAGTGTCGCCGCCGCGATCAACCAGCTCGGCGCCGCCGCCCAGGAGATCGCCCGCAATGCTGCGCAAGCATCGAATCAGGCCAGTGACGCCCGCAGCCTCGCCGAAGACGGCCAGCAGGTTGTGGACCGCAGCATTGCCGCGATGAATCAGTTGTCGAGCATGCTCAGCGCGTCGAGCACCAACATCGAGTCGCTGAACAGCAAAACCGTGAACATCGGGCAGATTCTCGAAGTGATCACCAGCATCTCCCAGCAAACCAACCTGCTGGCGCTCAACGCGGCCATCGAAGCGGCGCGGGCCGGTGAAGCCGGGCGCGGGTTTGCCGTGGTGGCCGATGAAGTGCGCAATCTGGCGCACCGCACCCAGGAATCGGCGCAACAAGTGCAAACCATGATCGAGGAGCTGCAAGTCGGTGCCCGCGAGTCCGTCAGCACCATGAGCGACAGCCAGCGTCACAGCCAGGACAGCGTCGAAATCGCCAATCTGGCGGGTGAGCGCTTGAGCAGCGTGACCCAGCGTATCGGCGAAATCGACGGCATGAACCAGTCGGTGGCGACCGCCACCGAGGAACAGACGGCAGTGGTTGAGTCGATCAACGTCGACATCACCGAAATCAATACGCTGAACCAGGAAGGTGTGGAAAACCTGCAGTCGACGTTGCGCGCGTGTTCGGATCTGGAACAGCAGGCGGCGCGGTTGAAGCAGTTGGTAGGCAGTTTCCGGATCTGACGTCTGAACACTAACCAATGTGGCGAGGGAGCTTGCTCCCGCTCGGCTGCGAAGCCGTCGTAAATCATCCGATGTGTTTGTTCTGACACACTTCGGACACCGATTTTGGGGCTGCTACGCAACCCAGCGGGAGCAAGCTCCCTCGCCACAACAATCGCCTTCCAGGCTCCACCCCTCCAAACCTCAACCGAACATCTATTCTTCATTAAGGTCCACCCAAGGAGAGCAACGGACCGGAGGAGTGTTCATCGTGCATATCGCTGACATCACCATGTTTTACGCCCCTGCCAGCGGTGGCGTGCGCACTTATCTGGATGCAAAACATCATCGACTGTGTACAAGGCCCGGCACTCGCCACAGTTTGCTGGTCCCTGGCGCAGTTTTCAGTGAACAGGACGGTATCTATACCGTTCCGGCTCCTGCCCTGCCTTTCGGCAAGGGTTATCGATTCCCGCTGCGCCTGGCCCCCTGGCGCAATGTCCTGCACGACCTGCAGCCCGAACTGATCGAGGTCGGCGATCCTTATCTCACTGCCTGGGCAGCCCTGGACGCACGCAGGCAACTGGATGTGCCAGTGATCGGTTTCTATCACTCGGACCTGCCATTGCTGGTCAGCAACCGCATGGGCAACTGGGTGACCACCAATGTCGAAGCCTACGTCAGCAAGCTTTACGGCAACTTCGACCGGGTTCTCGCGCCCAGTCAGGTGATGGCGGACAAGCTCACGGGTCTTGGGGTTCGAAACGTTTTTGTCCAACCCTTGGGCGTCGATTTGCAGACTTTCCATCCCGAAAAGCGCGATCCGGGCCTGCGGGCCGAATTGGGACTGGACGACAACACCCACCTGCTGATTTTTGCCGGTCGCGGTTCCAAGGAAAAGAACCTGCCGGTGCTGCTCCAGTGCATGAAACGCCTGGGCAGGCGTTACCACTTGCTGCTGGTCGGTTCGTCGATGCCGAGCACGGTGCCAGGCAATGTCACCGTCATTGATGAATTCTGTCCCGCCGCGCAGGTCGCGCGCCTGATGGCCAGTGCTGACGCGTTGCTGCATGCAGGCGATCAGGAAACCTTCGGCCTGGTCATTCTCGAAGCCATGGCCAGCGGCATTCCGGTGGTGGCGGTGGCGGCAGGGGCTTTTCAGGAAATTGTCACTGATCAATGCGGCCTGTTATGTGCACCGAACGATCCGCAGGCGATGGCCAACGCCGTGCGCGAACTGTTCGCCCAAAACAGTGCGGCCCTCGGCCGACAGGCGCGACTTCATGCCGAGCGACATTACGCCTGGGACACGGTGGTCAACAGTTTGCTGGGGCACTATCACGCCGTACTCGGCAGTCAATGGCCACGCGCGGCCAATGGTTGAGCCCATGAATACGCCCAGCCTGTTACTGGTCTTGCACGATGTGGCGCCACAAACCTGGGCCGACTACCAACCCTTTGTCGAAGCCGTGGACGCACTGGGCAACGTACCCATCACCTGGCTGGTGGTGCCGAACTACCACAGACACAACGATCTGCACGCCCATCCGGATTTTCGCCAGCGGCTTGCCGAACGACTCGAACGCGGCGATGAATTGGTGCTGCACGGCTATTTTCATTGCGATGACGGATCGCCGCTGAACTCTGCGCGAGACTGGTTCATGCGCCGGGTCTATACCCACGAAGGCGAGTTCTACAGCTTGTCCCGGGAGGCCGCCCTCGCCCGTTTGCATGAAGGCATTGCGATGTTTGATCGATACCATTGGCCGCTGCACGGTTTTGTCGCGCCGGCCTGGCTGATGAGTGAAGGCACGCGGCAAGCCTTGCGACAACTGCCTTTGAGTTATACCAGCGACCCTCAACACCTTTATCGACTACCGGATTTCACCACGGTCGACGCGCCCGGGTTGGTCTGGAGCGCACGCAGTGCCTGGCGTCGCGGTTTGTCCAAGCTCGTCAGCGATCAGCGCGAACAACGCTGGCGCCAGGCACCGGTGATTCGCCTGGGCCTGCACCCGGTCGACATGCGCCATGAATTCTCGCGCACCTACTGGCTGCAAACCCTCAAGCGCCTGCTGGCAGACGGACGATTGCCCATGACCAAGGCAAACTGGCTGGCCCTGCAAAGCCAGAACAGGGAGCGCGCCGCATGAGTCGCGGGATCCTGCTGGTGATCGGCCTGCTCGCTGCGGTGCTGATCCCGTGGCTTTTGGGTGGAAGCGAAACCTGGTCACGATTGAGTGCTTTTCCGCTGAGCGGATTATTGGTCATGTTCGGCATGATCCTGCTGTGCTGGGTGGTAAACACCCTGCGATTGCGCCTTTTATTGGGCGATCAGCGCCATAAGGTCAGCCCCGTCAAAAGCCTTGGCGTGGTCATGGCTGCCGAATTCGCTTATTGCGCCACGCCTGGCGGCAGCGGCGGCCCGCTGACTATCATGGCGCTGCTGGGACGCAACGGTGTGCGTCCGGCCAGAAGCAGTGCCGTGTTCGCCATGGATCAGTTGAGCGATTTGTTGTTTTTCCTCTGCGCACTCAGCGGGATTCTGATTTATGCGCTGTTTCAACACCTGAGCCAGCGCATGGAATGGCTGTTGATCGTCAGTGCCGTGTCGATGTTCGGCGGATTGATCAGTTGTGTGCTTGTGGCGCGGTATCACCGCTTGCTGATTCGCCTGAGCGGCCGGCTGCTGGCCCGCCTCAACGTGCAGCCCACCACCCGGATGCGCTGGGCGCGAAAGCTCCTGAGTTTTCTGGCGGCGTTTACTGACACACTGAAGCTGCCTTTTCAGACATTGATCACTGTGTTTGCCCTGACCTGCCTGCACTGGATTTTACGCTACAGCGTGCTGTATCTGGCGCTGCGCGGGCTCGGTGCAGACTTGCAATGGGCCTGGAGCTTTTTGATCCAGATGCTTTCGCTCAGTGCAGGTCAATTCAGCCTGTTGCCGGGCGGAGCCGGCGCGGCGGAACTGACGTCGGCGGCGCTGCTGGCGCCCATGGTGGGGAAATCCACCGCAGCGGCGGCGATTCTGATCTGGCGGGCAGTGACCTATTACTTCTATCTGCTGGTCGGTGGGCCGGTGTTCTTGCTGATGCTGGGGCGGCCGCTGCTCAAGAAGTTGATGAAACTCAAGCAGGCTTAGGCGGGTTGTCGGGCTCTTGCTGCAACTGCTCCCACAACTCGGCAGCGCCTGGAAACTCCGTTCCATCCTCCGGGCTCAGGTCGTCCGGGTCGTAACGGCTCAAACAACCTTCGCCTAGGGTGGCGGGCGCCTTGGAAGTGGCTTTGTCCAATGGATCGGCCATGGTCATGTCCTCATGCAGAAACGGCGAAGGGCCTGAAGCGATTGAACGCCCAGGCCCTTCGAATTTCAACCGGGTCGTGCGGTAAATCAGAACACGACGGTTTTATTGCCGTGCACCAACACCCGGTCTTCCAGGTGATAACGCAGACCGCGGGCCAGTACCATCTTCTCGACGTCACGGCCGAAACGCACCATGTCTTCAATGCTGTCGCTGTGGCTGACACGCACCACGTCCTGCTCGATGATCGGGCCGGCGTCCAGCTCTTCCGTCACGTAGTGGCAGGTCGCGCCGATCAGTTTCACGCCGCGCATCGAAGCCTGGTGATACGGCTTGGCACCGACGAACGACGGCAGGAAGCTGTGGTGAATGTTGATGACCTTGTGCGCATATTCACTGCACAACTCGGGCGGCAGGATTTGCATGTAACGGGCAAGGACCACCACTTCGGCATCGTGATGTTTCACCAGACGCGAAACCTCGGCGAAAGCCGGCTCCTTGTCCTGCGGGTTGACCGGCACGTGGTAGTAAGGAATGCCGTGCCATTCAACCATGCTGCGCAAGTCATCGTGGTTGGAAATCACACAAGCGATTTCGCAGTCCAGTTCATCGCTGTGCCAGCGATGGAGCAGGTCGGCGAGGCAGTGGGATTCGCGGCTGGCCATCAGTACCACGCGTTTCTTTTGCGCGGTATCGGTGATACGCCAGTCCATCGAGAATTCTTCGGCAATCGGCGCAAACGCTTCGCGCAAGGCTTCGATACCGAAAGGCAGCGAGTCGGCACGAATCTCGTGACGCATGAAGAACCAGCCACTGAGATTGTCCGAGTGGTGGCTCGCTTCAGTGATCCAGCCGTTATGTGACGCCAGAAAGTTACTGACTTTAGCAACGATGCCGACGCGGTCGGGGCAGGAAATCACCAGCCGAAAAGTGCGCATGGGGGGGAAACTCCAGAACTTCGCAAAGGCGGCCATTCTAGCGATTGCGCAGCAAAACTGCAGTATTGATGACGTGCCGTGCTGTCAGATGGCAACCGACGCTGGGCCTGCCCGTGCACCTCGTTGGTCAAACGACAGTGCAGTAAGCCTTCCACAAGCACTCCTTTGTAAATATCTGTAGCCGAGCTTCAAACTATTTAACTGCATCGAAAATGTGCAGCGAATTGCGGACAATTTAATTAAATAAACCTGCTTTAATGTTTACTTGATGAAACACCCTGACTATTATTGCGGCACTGTCCCCCTGCCATCCTGCGCCACACATAAGGTAGTAATCATGTCCTTGATCAACGAATATCGCGCCACCGAAGAAGCTATCAAAGAGCTGCA
>NZ_RCOE01000216.1:83957-88794 GCF_004321495.1 Pseudomonas sp. Sample_10 | reverse complement strand
GCCGGCGGGGTGATTGACTTCACCCTGAAGCCGAAAACCAAGGACACGCTGTTCGACAACCTGCGTTTGTCGTTCCGCAACGGCTTGGTCAATGACATGCAACTGATCGACAGCGTCGGCCAGCGCACCAATATCCTGTTTACCGGTGTGAAGGCCAACGAGCCGATCCCGGCTTCGAAATTCAAGTTCGACATCCCTAAAGGGGCGGACGTGATCCAGGAGTAAGACGCATAACTTGTGGGAGCGGGCTTGTGTGTCGAGGGAGCTTGCTCCCGCTGGACTGCGCAGCAGTCCCATTTTTTGGGGGGGGTCGCGCCCCAGCGGGAGCAAGCTCCCTCGCCACAGGATTTCGCCAGACTTGAGAACTACGTAATAAAAAGCGAGGTTTTAACAGTACGTGATGGACCTGTTTCGCAGTGCCCCGATCGCTCAGCCCTTGGCCGCCCGTTTACGTGCGACCAACCTGGATGAGTACGTCGGTCAGGAACACGTGCTCGCTCGCGGCAAGCCTTTGCGCGAAGCCCTGGAGCAGGGTGCCCTGCACTCGATGATTTTCTGGGGGCCGCCAGGGGTCGGTAAAACCACGCTGGCGCGGTTGCTGGCGGAAGTCTCGGAGGCGCACTTCGAAACGGTGTCGGCCGTGCTGGCCGGGGTCAAGGAAATCCGTCAGGCGGTGGAAATCGCCAAGCAGCAGGCCGCGCAGTACGGCCGCCGCACGATTCTGTTCGTTGACGAAGTGCACCGTTTCAACAAGTCCCAGCAGGATGCGTTCCTGCCGTACGTCGAAGACGGCACGTTGATTTTCATCGGTGCAACCACCGAAAACCCTTCGTTCGAACTCAATAACGCATTGCTTTCGCGCGCGCGCGTCTATGTGCTGAAAAGCCTCGACGAAACCGCGCTGCGCAAATTGGTGCACCGTGCACTGACCGAAGAACGCGGCCTGGGCAAGCGCAACCTGACCCTCAGTGATGAAGGCTTCCAGATGCTGCTGTCGGCCGCTGACGGCGATGGCCGGCGTCTGCTCAATCTGCTGGAAAACGCCTCCGACCTGGCAGAAGACAATAGCGAAATCGGAACCGATCTGCTGCAAAGCCTGCTCGGCGACACACGTCGGCGCTTCGACAAGGGCGGTGAAGCGTTCTACGACCAGATCTCCGCGCTGCATAAGTCGGTGCGCGGCTCCAATCCCGACGGCGCCTTGTATTGGTTCGCGCGCATGATCGACGGCGGTTGCGATCCGTTGTACCTGGCCCGGCGCGTGGTGCGCATGGCCAGCGAAGACATCGGCAATGCCGACCCGCGCGCGCTGAGCCTGTGCCTGGCGGCGTGGGAAGTGCAGGAGCGGCTTGGCAGTCCCGAAGGTGAATTGGCGGTGGCCCAGGCCATCACTTATCTGGCCTGCGCGCCTAAGAGCAACGCGGTGTACATGGGTTTCAAGAGTGCATTGCGCGCGGCTGCCGAACACGGTTCGCTGGAAGTGCCGCTGCACCTGCGCAACGCGCCGACCAAACTGATGAAGCAATTGGGCTACGGCGACGAGTACCGTTATGCCCACGACGAACCCGATGCCTACGCCGCCGGGGAAGACTATTTCCCGGAAGAACTCGACCCTATTCCGTTCTATCAGCCGGTGCCCCGGGGCCTTGAGCTGAAAATCGGCGAAAAGCTCAGTCATCTGGCGAAACTCGACCGTTTAAGCCCCAGGCAGCGGAGAAAATAGTGGTCCCATTGATAATCGCGGTTTCCGTCGGCGGGATCGCCGGCACGCTGTTGCGCTTCGCTACGGGTAACTGGATCAACGCTAATTGGCCGCGGCACTTCTATACCGCGACGCTGGCCGTTAATATCGTGGGCTGTTTGCTGATCGGCGTTCTATACGGTCTGTTTTTGATTCGCCCGGAGGTGCCCATCGAGGTGCGTGCCGGGTTGATCGTCGGCTTCCTCGGAGGGCTGACGACTTTTTCATCCTTTTCACTGGATACGGTGCGCTTGCTGGAAAGCGGGCAAGTGCCGCTGGCCCTGGGCTATGCGGCCATCAGCGTATTCGGCGGGCTGCTCGCCACCTGGGCCGGCCTGTCCTTGACCAAACTTTGATAACGAGAGACCGACATGCTCGATTCCAAACTGTTACGTAGCAACCTTCAGGACGTAGCGGACCGCCTGGCTTCCCGTGGCTATGCCCTGGATGTCGCGCGCATCGAAGCGCTGGAAGAACAGCGCAAGACCGTCCAGACCCGCACCGAAGCACTGCAGGCCGAACGTAACGCGCGCTCCAAATCCATCGGTCAGGCCAAGCAGCGCGGCGAAGACATCGCGCCGCTGATGGCGGACGTCGAGCGCATGGCGGGTGAATTGAGCGCCGGCAAAGTCGAACTGGACTCGATCCAGACCGAATTGGACTCGATCCTGCTGGGTATCCCCAACCTGCCGCACGAATCGGTGCCGGTCGGTGAAGATGAAGACGGCAACGTCGAAGTACGCCGTTGGGGCACCCCGACTGCCTTCGATTTCCCGGTTCAGGACCACGTAGCCCTGGGCGAGAAGTTCGGCTGGCTGGACTTCGAAACCGCCGCCAAGCTGTCCGGCGCTCGTTTCGCCCTGCTGCGTGGCCCGATTGCCCGTCTGCATCGCGCCCTCGCGCAGTTCATGATCAACCTGCACGTCACCGAGCACGGTTACGAAGAGGCTTACACGCCTTATCTGGTCCAGGCTCCGGCGCTGCAAGGCACCGGCCAGTTGCCGAAATTCGAAGAGGACCTGTTCAAGATCGCTCGCGAAGGCGAAGCCGACCTGTACTTGATCCCTACCGCTGAAGTGTCGCTGACCAACATCGTTGCCGGTGAGATCGTCGACGCCAAGCAACTGCCGATCAAATTCGTCGCCCACACACCTTGCTTCCGCAGTGAAGCCGGTGCGTCGGGCCGTGACACTCGCGGCATGATCCGCCAGCACCAGTTCGACAAGGTTGAAATGGTGCAGATCGTCGAGCCGTCGAAGTCGATGGAAGCGCTGGAAGGCCTGACCGCCAACGCTGAAAAAGTCCTGCAGCTGCTCGAACTACCTTACCGCACCCTGGCGCTGTGTACCGGCGACATGGGCTTCAGCGCGGTCAAGACTTACGACCTGGAAGTGTGGATCCCGAGCCAGGACAAGTACCGTGAAATTTCCTCGTGCTCCAACTGCGGCGATTTCCAGGCCCGTCGCATGCAAGCCCGTTTCCGTAATCCGGAAACCGGCAAGCCTGAACTGGTGCACACCTTGAACGGTTCCGGCCTGGCTGTGGGTCGTACGTTGGTTGCGGTTCTTGAGAACTACCAGCAGGCCGACGGTTCGATCCGCGTGCCTGAAGTGCTCAAGCCTTACATGGGTGGCCTTGAGGTAATCGGCTGAATGAACTATCTGCCGCTGTTTCACAACCTTCGCGGCAGTCGTGTGTTGGTCGTCGGCGGGGGGGAAATTGCCTTGCGCAAATCCCGCCTGCTGGCCGATGCCGGTGCGCTGCTGCGGGTGGTTGCACCTGAAATCGAACAGCAATTGCGCGAACTGGTTGCCGCCAGTGGCGGCGAGTGCCTGGTGCGTGGCTATGTCGAAGCGGATCTGGACGGTTGCGGGCTGATCATTGCCGCCACTGACGACCAAGCGCTGAACGCACAGGTCTCCGCCGATGCGCATCGGCGTTGCGTGCCGGTCAACGTGGTGGATGCGCCAGCGCTGTGCAGCGTGATCTTCCCGGCGATTGTCGATCGTTCGCCATTGATCATCGCCGTGTCCAGCGGCGGCGATGCGCCGGTGCTGGCGCGGTTGATCCGGGCGAAGATCGAAACCTGGATTCCTTCCACCTACGGTCAGCTCGCGGGGCTCGCGGCGCGTTTTCGCCATCAGGTTAAAAAGCTGTTTCCGGATGTGCAGCAGCGTCGCGCGTTCTGGGAGGAGGTTTTCCAGGGACCGATTGCCGATCGTCAACTGGCCGGGCAGGGCGGTGAGGCCGAGCGCCTGCTGCAAGCCAAGATCGATGGTGAAGCGCCAGTGGCCACCGGTGAGGTGTATCTGGTGGGTGCCGGGCCGGGTGATCCAGACCTGCTGACGTTCCGCGCCTTGCGCTTGATGCAGCAAGCCGATGTAGTGCTATACGACCGCCTGGTGGCGCCGGCGATTCTCGAACTGTGCCGTCGCGATGCCGAGCGGGTGTACGTCGGCAAGCGTCGCGCCGAGCACGCCGTACCGCAGGACCAGATCAACCAGCAATTGGTGGATTTGGCCAGGCAGGGCAAGCGCGTGGTGCGACTGAAGGGCGGTGATCCGTTCATCTTCGGTCGTGGCGGTGAAGAGATCGAAGAGCTGGCCGCCCAAGGCATCCCGTTCCAGGTCGTGCCGGGAATCACGGCGGCCAGTGGTTGCGCAGCTTATGCCGGGATCCCGCTGACCCACCGCGATTATGCGCAATCGGTACGGTTTGTTACCGGTCACTTGAAGGACGGCTCTACCGATTTGCCATGGGCCGACCTCGTCGCGCCCGCGCAAACCCTGGTGTTCTACATGGGCCTGGTGGGCTTGCCGATCATTTGCGAAGAGTTGATCAAGCATGGTCGCAGCAAAGATACCCCGGCAGCGCTGATTCAACAGGGCACCACGGTCAATCAGCGGGTGTTTACCGGCACACTGGCCGACTTGCCACGGTTGGTGGCGGAGCATGAAGTCCATGCGCCGACCTTGGTGATCGTTGGTGAAGTGGTGCAACTTCGGGAGAAACTGGCGTGGTTCGAAGGGGCTCAGGGGCAACTCTGAGACCCGGGTGTCCCGATCGCTGGCAAGCCAGCTCCCACAGGTTTTGTGT